>CAZZVF010000388.1:0-3116 GCA_964657355.1 uncultured Buchnera sp. | reverse complement strand
CGAACGGGCCCGAGCGGCGGCGGCCGTAATCGTGCAGCGCGCGCGCCACCAATTCCTTGCCGGTGCCGCTCTCGCCATTGACCATGACGGTGAGGTCCGTCGTCGTGAGGCGCGCGATGGCGCGGTAGATCTCCTGCATCGCCTGGCTGCGTCCGATCAGCGGCAGCTTCTCTTCGCCGTCCCGCGGTTCCTCGTCGGGTTCCGCGATCGCCGCCGGAACCGCCAGCGCCCGGCCGACGACGGCAAGCAGCTCCTTCAGGTCGAACGGCTTCGGCAGATATTCGAAAGCACCGCGCTGTGCCGCCTTCACGGCCGTCATCAGGGTGGATTGCGCACTCATGACGATGACGCGCAGTTCGGGACGTGCGCGACGGATGCGCGGCAGCAGATCGAGCCCATTATCGTCGGGCATCACCACGTCGGTGATCACGAGGTCGCCCTCGCCCTCCTCGACCCAGCGCCACAGCATGGCGGCACTTCCAGTCGAGCGGACCTGGTAGCCGGACCGGCCGAGCGCCTGCGTCAGGACTGTCCGGATCGACCTGTCGTCGTCCGCTACCAGCACAGTCGGTGGCGTCGGCATCAGCTGTGGCCCGGGCGAGCCGCGTCTGGCTGGTCTTCGGAAAAGATCGGCAGGAATATACGGAAATCGGTACGCCCGGCTCGGCTATCCACTTCTATCAGGCCTCCATGTTCGCCAATGATCTTGGCGACCAGTGCAAGCCCCAGGCCACTGCCCGTCGCCTTCGTCGTCACGAAGGGGTCGAACAGATTGTCGCGCATATCCTCGGGAATACCCGGCCCACTATCCCGCACGGTGACCACGAGGGGCAGATGGAGCCGCTTCGAGGTGCCCGGCACCTTGACGCGAACGCCATGCTGAAACGCCGTCATGAGGGTGATTTCCCCGCCGTCGAACTCGTCGGGAATCGCCTCGGCGGCGTTCTTCACCAGGTTCAGCATGACCTGCACGAGCTGGTCCCGGTTGCCCCAGACCGGCGGCAAAGACGGATCGTAGAGCTCGATCAAGCGCAGATGCGAGGCGAAGCCGGATTGCGCCAGCCTGCGCACATGCTCGAGCACGCGATGGATGTTGACCGCGTCCCGCTCGACCGGCTTTTCGCCGAACTGCTCCATGCGGTCCACCAGCGTGCGGATCCGGTCGGCCTCCTCGCGGATCAGCTCCGCCAGCTCACGATCCGAGGCCACCTCGGTGTTTTCGAGCAGCTGTGCCGCACCGCGGATGCCGGAGAGCGGATTCTTCACCTCGTGCGCCAGGATCGCCGCCATGCCGGCCACCGAACGCGCGGCGTTGCGAAAGCTCATCTGCCGATCGAGCGTCCGCGCCGCGGACTCGTCCTGGAAGGTGAGCATGACGGAGCCGGGTTCTTCCGGCACCGGAGTGCCGTGAACGGCCACGCCCCGCCGCACCAGCCGCGGACTGTCGAACGAAAGGTCGCGGTCGCAGACCACCACCTGACCCGCCCGGACCTGGCCGATCAGCAGGAACAGCGGGCTGTCGTCCGGCACGAGGTCGCCGAGGCGGATCTGGCGCAGCTGCGAAATGGATATGGCAAAAAACTGTTCCGCCGCGGGATTGGCGTAGCGGAAGCGATTCTCGGCATCGATCAGCGCGCACGGCACCGGCAGCGCCGACAGCATCGCCGCGGGATCGGGTGCCGAACTGACCACGGTGAGCGGCGGTCGTGACCGTGCGAGCGGCAGCCTCATGCCGCGAGCTCCTCGGGCGCGTCATGCGCGAACGAAGCGCCTTCCGGCAGGTCGCGCACCGCGCCGGCCTCGATCAAGCCGTCATAGAACCGGTCGATCAGCGCCAGGACGGCGGAGGCCTCGGAGAGCCGCATGACGGCACCGCGGAACTCGGCCGATCCGTGCAGCCCGCGCGAATACCAGGCGACATGCTTGCGCGCGAGGCGAAGGCCCGCATCGGCGCCGAAATGCGCCTGCATGGCGTGATAATGCGCCACCAGGATGCGCTTCTGCTCCTCGAGCGGCGGCTCCGCCAGCCGTTCGCCGGTCTGCAGATAATGCGCCACCAGGCGGGGAAACCAGGGCCGCCCATAGCACGCCCGGCCGACCATCACGCCATCGGCGCCGGACAGCCGACGCGCCTCCGCTGCATCCTCCACCGTCAGTATGTCGCCGTTGACGATGACCGGGATGCCAACCGCCTGCTTGACCGAGGCGACGAACGCCCAATCGGCGGTGCCGGTATAGAATTGCTGCCGTGTGCGGCCATGCACGGTCACCATGCGGATGCCGCACTCCTCCGCAATGCGAGCCAGGCGCGGCGCATTCAGCGAGCTATGGTCCCAGCCCATACGCATCTTCAACGTCACCGGCGCGTCCACCGCCCGCACCGTCGCTTCCAGGATCGCCGCCGCCGCCACCTCGTCGCGCATCAGGGCGGACCCCGCCTGCTGACCCACCGCGACCTTGCGCACCGGGCAGCCAAAATTGATGTCCACCACCTCCGCACCCTGGCCCACCGCAATGCGCGCAGCCTCCGCCATGGCGGCCGGGTCGCAGCCGGCAAGCTGGATGGCGCGCGGCCCGGCACCGTCGTCGACCGCCGCCATGCGCATCGTGTTGCGGTTCTCGCGCACCATCGCCCACGAGGCGATCATTTCGGACACCACCATGCCGGTGCCTTGGCGCTTGGCCAGCTGGCGGAACGGCAGGTCCGTCACGCCCGACATCGGCGCCAGCACGACAGGCACGGCAATCGTCACGCCGCCGCCGAGGGACACAGGCGGCAAGCCGGTGCTTGGAAAATCAACCGGCAAGCCGGTGCTGGGTGGATTAGGCGGCGAGCCGGTCTGTTCGGAGGAAGCGCCCATCATTTAGGCAGCCTAGACGCCCGTGTCGCATGCTGCAACGCACCAGACGCGAAAAGCAGCAATGGGGGAGGATTCTGCCGCATTTGTAGGCGAACTCCTCGCGGATCGCGCCCGCAAGGGTTGTATCCCGCCCCTCGCAGAGGCCGGCCGCCCACGCTGGCAACATTGACGAAGGCCCTTCGTCTCAAGCAAAGCCCCGCTCATGCGAGTTGCAGCAATCCTCGTCGGCGCGGGCATCGGCACGCGCTACGGCGA
>CAZZVF010000387.1:0-3144 GCA_964657355.1 uncultured Buchnera sp. | reverse complement strand
GAGCCCGCGCACGTAGTCCGGCACGTGGCCAACCAGCAGCCCGATCTGGCTGATGATGAGCGGATAGAGCAGCAGCGCGAACAGCAGCACGACCAGGATCAGTCCGGTGACGATGATCAGTGCGGCCAGGCCGCGCGGCAGTTTGGCCCGGGTGATACGGGTGCAGAACGGGTCGAGCACGTAGCCGATGCCGGCCGCCGCCACGAACGGCAGCAGGATGGAGGCGAATAGCTGCAGCGTCACCCAAAAGCCGACGACGAGTGCCACCAGCAACGCGATGCGCTGGTTGCGGGTGGCGGACGATAGCGGCACTGCGGATTTCGCCGGTGCGCGGTCGGTGGCGAGGACCGGTTCCACGCGGGAGCGGTTGGCATCGTCGGGCGCCGCCTTCGCGGCTGTCGGGTCGAAGTTCATGGCGCGCGGGCCGTACGCCAGACATAGGCGCCGCCGGAAAACAGCGTGGTCGCCGCGACCAGCCAGATCATGGCGGTGCGCAGGAGGTCGACCCGGAGCCCGGCCGCATCCAGGCCCAGCACGACACCGACAAGGACGATCTGCAGCGCGGTGTTCACCTTCGAAATGCCGAGCGCGTCGATGCGGGTGCCGTGATCCGTCACCCACAGCAGCACCACGCCGCCGACGATCAGCACGTCGCGGAACACGACCAGGATGGCGAGCCAGCTCGGCAGCTGCCCGACTGCGGCCAACGTCAAGTACATGCCGACCATGAGCGACTTGTCGGCCAGCGGATCCAGCGCCGCTCCCAGCACGGAGCCGCCGCTTCGCCGCGCCAGCCAGCCGTCCAGCGCGTCCGAAACGCCCGCGGCGGCGAAGAGCAGAAACGCCGCGACGAAGTTGCCGCGCAGGACGAGCCAGATGGCCAGGGGCACGGCGCACAGCCGGGCGAAGCTGATGATGTTCGGCACGGTGACCACGGCATGCCGTGGCGCAGGGTAGGCCGTATGGTCAGGCACGAGAGAGCAGGTTTCCCATGCGGCCATTCTAGCCTATCCACCCCGCACTGCGGCAAAAATATCGGCATGCTGGTGGCAGGTTGAGCCGCCGGGAGAATAGGGATCCGCCCTTGAGCACATATCGGGACGCAGGGGTGGACATCGAGGCAGGCGACGCGCTGGTCGATGCCATCAAGCCCGCCGTCGCCACCACAAGGCGCCCCGGCGTGATAGGTGGGCTTGGCGGCTTCGGCGCGTTGTTCGACCTCAAGGAAGCCGGCTTCCGCGACCCGGTGCTGGTCTCGTCGACCGATGGCGTCGGCACCAAGCTCATGGTCGCGATCGACACCGGCCTGCACGACCAGGTCGGCATCGACCTCGTCGCCATGTGCGTCAACGACCTCGTGGTGCAGGGCGCCGAACCGCTGTTCTTCCTGGACTATTTCGCAACCGGCAAGCTTGCCGTCGCCGATGCGGCGCGCGTGGTCGCCGGCATCGCGGAAGGCTGCCGGCGCTCCGGCTGCGCTCTGGTCGGCGGCGAGACGGCCGAAATGCCGGGCATGTATGCGGCGGGCCATTACGACCTGGCGGGCTTTGCCGTCGGCGCCGCAGAACGCGGCACCCTGCTGCCCAAAGGTGTCATGGCAGGAGACACCATCCTCGGCCTGCCGAGCTCCGGGGTGCATTCCAATGGCTTCTCGCTGGTGCGCCGGATCTGCGGCATCGCGCGCCTCGGCTGGACGGATGCGGCACCGTGGTCGCCCGGCGAGACCACCGCCGACGCGTTGATGACGCCCACACGCCTGTACGTGAAGCAGGTGCTGGCCCTGCATCGTGCCGGTTTGCTGAAAGCCGCCGCCCACATCACCGGGGGTGGCCTGCCGGGCAATCTGCCGCGGGTGCTGCCGAACGGGCTGTCCGCCGTCATCGACCGCACCTGGCCGGTGCCGCCGGTATTCGGATGGCTGGCCCATGCCGGTAAGGTCACGGAAGCCGAGATGCTGCGGGTGTTCAACTGCGGCATCGGTATGGCACTGGTGGTGTCGAACCCGGAGGAGGCGCAGGCTTTGCTCGCCGAGCACGGTGAGACCGCCTACGTAATCGGGCGCGTCACCGAAGGGGCCAGCTTAAAACAAAGCGGGGGCGAGGCCGGCGTGCGCTTCGACCTCAAGCCGGGCTGGCCCGGTTGAACCCAGCGCGCCGTATCCGCACCGCGATCATGCTGAGCGGGCGCGGGACGAACATGTCGGCGCTGCTCGATGCCGCCGCGAACCCGGCCTTTCCAGCCGAGATCGTCGTCGTGGTTTCGAACCGGGCGGACGCGCCGGGGCTCGGCATCGCCGGCGACCGCCTCGTGGAGGCGCTGGCCATTCCGCACCAGGCCTATGGCCGCGACCGTGAGGCACACGAGCGCGACATCGACAAGGCGCTTCGGCAGCGCGGCGTCGAGCTGATCTGCCTGGCAGGCTACATGCGGCTGCTCACGCCGTTCTTCGTGCGGGCCTGGTCAGGCCGCATGATCAACATCCACCCCAGCCTGCTGCCGGAATTGCCGGGCCTCGACACCCACCGCCGCGCCATCGAGGCGGGTGCCCGACGGCACGGCTGCACCGTCCATATCGTGACCGAGGTAATGGACGAGGGGCCGATCCTCGACCAGGAGAGCGTTGCGGTGCTGCCCGGCGACGATGCCGACACGCTGGCAGCGCGTGTGCTGGCGCGCGAGCATGTGCTGTATCCGCGCGCTGTAGCGGCCTACGCGACCCGGCTGCTGCAGCACTCCCTTGCGGGCGAGACCAGGCAGGACCTAGAAGGAGGCGCCTTCGACGTGGAGCACTCATGATGGCCGAGACCTACCCGCATCCCGGCGCCGTTCAGCCGACCGGCCCAACCACTGCTGATGGCTTCCTCGCCGATCGCCAGGCGTTCTGGGCGTCGGTGGTGAAGTTCGCCACGCGCGTCGTCATCGGCCTCGTGCTGCTGCTGCTCGTCCTGTGGTGGTGGCTGGTCTAAAGCCTGCCACGACGAAGCGCGTGCCGGTCCGGCAGCCAGCTCGAAAGCGGGCCATTCACAAGATTTCAGATACTTTACCGCGGTCCCGAAGGGCTTTCGCCGGCAGACCCAGCCATGCCTGTCCAGGCCGACACGGCTCGCAGGAGGCCTTCATCAGCATAGCGCTTTTCAACTTCAG
>CAZZVF010000386.1:0-3151 GCA_964657355.1 uncultured Buchnera sp. | reverse complement strand
CGATGGGGTAGAGCTTGGGATCCTCACCGTGGTTCCAAGCGTCGCCCAGTGCTACGGGATCGAGGACTCGTGCCGGGCCGATCACATCGAGCAGATAGTCCTTCGGGTCGCGCCCTACTGCCGCCGCGCATTCAGCGACAAAGCTTTGCACGGCGAAGGCATGCGGGATGTTCGAGACCGATCGGAACCAGCCGATCCGCACATGCGCATCGACGGCAGGGTTCTCCATTCGAACGTTTGGGATCGCGTAAGGTAGATTGACGAGCCCCATGCCGAGCTCGAACGGCATCTCGTGGTTGGCGCCCGCGGCGAAGATCGAGCCTATGGTCGGTGCCGCCGAGCGATGAAGCCACGCGACCGGCATCCCCTTTTCATCCAGACCGGCCTCGAGATGCTCGGCTGAGACGGTGTGGTAATAACCGTGGTGGATGTCGTCCTGGCGCGTCCACAAAAGCTTGACCGGTTTGCCAGCTGCCTTGGCGCAGAGGGCAGCTTCTACGCAATAGTCCGGCTTGGACTTGCGCCCAAAGCCACCGCCGAGCAACGTGACATTCACCTTCACCTTGTCGTCGGGCAGGCCGAGGGCCTTGGCGACGTTGTCGTGGGCCGCCTGCGGAGACTGCACGCAGGACCAGAGTTCGACAGAGCCGTCGTCCTTCACGTGAGCGATAGCAGCCGGCGTCTCCATCGGCGCCTGGACAAGGTGCGGAATGTAATAGTCGGCGCTCACGCGCTTTGCCGCCTTGGCCATCGCCGCATCAACGTCGCCATTGCTGCGGACCACCTTGCCCGGCGCCTTTGAGGCGGCGACCAGTGTCTTCCGGAACGCCTCGGAGTCGTAGCCGGCGTTCGGCCCTTCGTCCCAAACGATCTTCAGAGCATCGCGGCCCTTCATCGCGGCATAGGTGTTGGTCGCGATGACCGCTATGCCGCCAAGCGGCTGGAACTTGACCGGCGCCACCGCTGGCTCGATGCGGATGATCTTGACGACGCCGGGCACCTTGAGCGCTGCGGTATCATCGACGCTCTTCACCTTGCCACCGAACACCGGGCACCTGGCCACCACGGCGTGCAGCATGCCGTCGAGCTTGTGGTCCATTCCGTAGATCGCGCGGCCGGTCGTGATGTCGAAGCCGTCGTAGAGGCCGACATTGCCCTTGCCGATGTAGCGAAAGTCGGAGGGATCTTTCAGCTTCACCGTCTCCGGCGCAGGGACCGGCAGCTCGGCCGCAGCTTTGGCCAACGCACCGTAGCCGAGCGACTTGCCGGATTTGGCGTGCACGACCTGGTGGCCCTTGGCTGAGCATTCCTCAACGGGCACGCCCCATTGCTTGGCGGCGGCCTGCACGAGCATCAGCTTTGCGGCGGCACCGGCGTGGCGCATGTGGACGATGTTCTGGCGCGTCGAGCGTGACCCGTCGGTGTCCTCGTTGCCGTACTTGCCCTCGTTGCCCTCTGCCTGAACGATACGGATTTTGTCCCAGTCGGCGTCGAGCTCGTCGCCGATGATGATCGCCCAACCGGTGCGGATGCCCTGGCCCATGTCGGAGCGCTGACAGGTAATGGTGACGATGCCGTCGTCCGCGATCGCGACGAACAGCTTAGGATTGTCGCGCCAACCGTTCGGCATTCCGTCGGCGCCGAAGCCGGCTGCCTCGGCGGGACCGCCGACGGAGAGCGCGATAACGAGACCGCCAAGGCCAGCAATGATACCGCGGCGGCTGACGTTGACGACGCGCGGTCGTTCAGCCGCCTCGGTAAGGGCGGCGAAGACATGATCATGGGTCATCAGATCGCTCCCTTGCTCTCGGCGGCTTTGTGAATGGCAGCACGGATGCGGGGATAAGTGCCGCAACGGCAGATGTTGCCGCTCATCGCCGAGTCGATGTCAGCGTCCGACGGCTTGGGCGTGCCTTTCAGCATCGATACGGCTTGCATGATCTGTCCGGCTTGGCAGTAGCCGCACTGCGGCACATTGAGTTCTCTCCAGGCAACCTGGACGGGATGATTGCCGTCCGACGACAGCCCCTCAATCGTGGTGACCGAGGAGTCCTTGGCCGACGACATCGGGGTGACGCAGGAGCGTGCGGCGTCGCCGTCGAGGTGCACGGTGCAGGCGCCGCAAAGAGCAGCGCCGCAACCGAATTTTACCCCCGTGAGGCCGAGCTCGTCACGCAGGTACCAGAGGAGCGGCATATCCGGATCCCCGTCGAAGCTTCGCGCTTCGCCGTTGACTTTGAGATTGATCAAGGAGCTCTCCATCCTTACGGCGCATATCGCCAAGTGGAGTGTCTAGCCTTTCTTGGAACAATTCTGAAGGCACACAAAGGTGAGGGCTGCCGCCCATGTCATGCGCTAAGAGAGCACACCGCTATACATAAACGGACATAACGATACGACTGCTTTTAACATGAGGACAGCCGCGACGAGCAACGCCCGCCCCGGCGGAGCCTGCTCCTCGCCAGGACCTTGGCGAGGCGGTTCCATCAGGTCCGCCGCATGTGGATCAGATTCGCGGCAACGGAGTGCGGCTTTTCGGTCATCGGCTCGACAGCGGGATCGGCGGGGACGTGCGTCCGGCGCGTCAGGAAGGCGTTGAGCCGATCCATGTAGAGATAAGTGACCGGCGTCGTGAACAGGGTGAGCGCCTGCGAGACGATCAGGCCGCCGACCACCGCGACGCCGAGCGGCTGGCGCAGGTCGGCGCCTGCGCCGAAGCCGATGGCGATCGGGAGCGTGCCGAGCAGTGCAGCCATGGTGGTCATCATGATCGGGCGGAAGCGCAGCACGCAGGCCTCGTAGACCGATTCCTCTGGCGATAGGCCGTCGTTGCGCTCCCGCTGCAGCGCGAAGTCGATCATCATGATCGCGTTCTTCTTCACGATTCCGATCAGCATAACGAGGCCGATGATCGCCATCATGGAGAGGTCGAACCCGAAGAGCTTCAGCGACAGAAGCGCGCCAACTGACGCGGACGGCAGGCTGAGCAGGATCGTGAACGGGTGGATGAAGCTCTCGTAGAGGATGCCGAGCACGATGTAGACGGCAAACAGCGCCGCGGCGATCAGCACCGGCTGCGTCGACAGCGAATCCTGGAACGCCTGAGCGGTGCCCTGGAACGAGGTCTGCAGCGTCGCCGGCTTGTCCATCG
>CAZZVF010000385.1:0-3153 GCA_964657355.1 uncultured Buchnera sp. | reverse complement strand
AGTACGCCCTGCCCAAGTATGCCTGAACGCCGCACCTATTCCACGCTTCCACTCGCGCAGCTGGTCCCGGGCGTCACCCGCGCCGCCTACCGCAAGCGGTCGCCCGCTGGTGCCACTTTGATGTCCGACTGGGCGACCATCGCGGGGCCACGGCTGGCTGCAGAGACCGAGCCGCGCCGCCTGTCCGGTACCCAGCTGACCATTGCCTGCTCCGGCCCGATGGCCCTGGAACTCCAGCACGTGGCCTCCACGCTCATCGAGCGCATTAACACGCATGCCGGGCGATGCATCGTGGAGAGGTTGCGTTTCGTGCAGGATTTCTCGATGCGTCCAGCGCCCGTGCGGCGCAGGCATGTGGCACCCGAGCCGGTGGAGGGTTTGGAGTCCGGGGCCTTGAACGACGCGTTGGCCGGGCTCCGCGCCGCCATGAAGAGCCGGGTCTAGCGGCCGCTCCTGCTATGCGAGCCTAGCTCAGCGCGCTATGCGACGCCCATGCCCCGTAAAGCCAGCCTGCACCGCGCCACGACCGAGACCGACATCGCGCTCACGCTCGACCTGGACGGCACTGGCGTAGCACGGGTTTCGACCGGCGTCGGCTTTTTCGACCACATGCTGACTGCCGTCGCACGCCATGGCAGCTTCGACCTCACCGTCGAGGCGCGCGGCGACCTGCATATCGATGCCCACCACACGGTGGAGGACGTCGGCATCGTGCTCGGCAGCGCTATACGGGAAGCTCTCGGCGACAAACGTGGCATCCGGCGCTTCGGACAGGCGTTGGTGCCGATGGACGAGGCGTTGGCAGAGGCGGCAATCGACCTGTCCGGGCGCGCGCACCTCGCCTGGACGGTGTCGTTCGAGCGGGAGAACCTGGGCGACATGGATACCCAACTGTTCGAGGAATTCTTCCGCGCGCTCGCAGGCAATGCCCTGATGACTGTGCACATCGGCAGGCACGCCGGCACCAACGCGCACCACGTCGCCGAAGCCTGCTTCAAGTCGTTCGCGCGCGCCCTGCGCATGGCGGTCGAGCCCGATCCCCGTAACCGCGACAGCATCCCGTCGACGAAAGGTGCCCTGTGAGGGTCTTCACCTCCTACCTGCGCGAAGACCGCGCACCCGTCATGGTTAGGGAAGGCTTCTCGTTCGGAGCGTTCCTGTTCGGCTGGATCTACCTGCTCTGGCATCGCGCCTGGATCCCGGCTGCGCTCAACGTGGCGGTGGCGCTGGTGGCTTTCGCGCTCGCCAATCGCACCGGCTCGCTGGCCCCGTTGCTGGGACTTCTGGTGCTGCAGGGCCTGTTCGGCCGCGACCTCCGGCGCTGGAGCCTCGAGCGCAGCGGCTACGTCGCGGGACCCATTCTGGCCGCTCCGGATCAGGATAACGCGTTGGCGCGGCTCTTCACATTGCGGGGCGACCTCGCGACTACGCTCACCGGAGCCCGCATCTAGTGCAGTGCCACGCTTTTCGGTGCCAGGCTATCTCTTGAAAGTCGCCGTGGTGGATTGCGGCAGCGGCAATCTGGCCTCGGCCGCTCGTGCCCTGGAAGCCGCGGCCTTGGCAGGCGGCATCGATGCAGAGGTGTTCATCACCGACCAGCCGGGTCATATCGACGGGGCCGACCGGATCGTGTTGCCGGGCCAGGGCGCATTTGCCGACTGCGCGCGCGGCCTCTCCACGGTGGCGGGGCTCGTAGACTCCATCGAGCGGGGCGTTGGCGCGGGAAAACCGTTCCTCGGCATCTGCGTCGGCATGCAGCTGATGGCGGAACAGGGGCTCGAACACGAGGTGACCAAAGGCTTCGGCTGGATCGAGGGCGAAATCGCCCCGCTTGCGGCGACCGGGCTGCGGCTACCCCAGATGGGCTGGAACGCACTCGACTTCGTGCCCGGCTGCCACCCATTGTTGAGCGGCATCGAACCAGGTGACCACGTTTACTTCGTGCACAGCTATGGGCTTCGGCGCTACGCTGCGTCCGACATACTCGCGACGGCGGAATACGGCGAGGCAGTTCCCGCCCTAGTCGTGCGGGGCAATCGCTCCGGCACCCAATTCCACGTCGAAAAGAGCCAGGAGGTCGGATTGCGGATCCTCGGCAATTTTCTGCGTTGGCAGCCAGAAGAACCCTCGCATGGGACGACCGCATGCCGCACCACCTCATGAACGCCGCTCTGCCGGGCGGCATTCCCGCCGGGCTCGAAGGGAGCGCCCCGGTGCTGACGGTGGAACGCATCACCGAACTGCATGACGACGACCTGCACGCCCTGTGCGAGGCGACCAACGCGGCCATCCTCGATGGTGGCGGCTTCGGCTGGGTCAATCCGCCAGGCCAGGAAGCGCTCGAGCGGTATTTCAGGGGCGTCGTGCTGGTGCCTGAGCGCGAGCTTTTCGTCGGTCGTGCCGATGGCATCATCACCGGATCGGCGCAACTCGTGCGGCCGCCCCGCAACAACGAGGCGCAGGCTTTCGCAAGTTCGCTTATGCACTCCTTCGTGGCGCCGTTCGCGCGTGGGCAGGGGCTCGCCCGCCTCATGATGCTGCGCATCGAGGAGCGCGCGCGGGCGCTCGGGTGCCGGGTGCTGAACCTTGACGTCCGCGAGACCCAGGAAGCCGCCATTGCCCTCTACGAATCGCTCGGGTTCGAGCGCTGGGGGGTCCATCCCGAGTACGCGCGGGTACGTGGCCAGTCCGTACGAGGCTTTTTCTACACCAAGACGCTGAAGAAAGACGGCAAGGGTTGAACGCCGACGCCCATCTCGCTGCCCAGAAGCCTCTCACGCTTTATCCGGCCATCGACCTCAAGGCAGGCGCATGCGTCAGGCTGCAGCGTGGCGAGATGGATCAGGCGACGCGGTACGGCGACGATCCCGCAGCCCAGGCGCGCATCTGGCAGGATAGCGGGTGCACATGGCTGCATGTGGTCGATCTCGACGGCGCCTTCGCGGGCGCCTCCCGCAACACCGAAGCTGTCACCTCCATTTTGCAAGCGGTGCACATTCCGGTGCAGCTTGGCGGCGGCCTGCGCGACATGGCGGCCATCGAACGCTGGCTGGCGGCCGGCGTGACGCGAGTCATCCTTGGCAGCGTGGCGTTAAAGCAGCCCGCCATCGTGCGCCAAGCCTGCGCCGCATATCCCGGCCGCATCGTCGTGGG
>CAZZVF010000384.1:0-3178 GCA_964657355.1 uncultured Buchnera sp. | reverse complement strand
GCGCTCGACCTTGGCCCCCATGACGAACTCATCGGCGTACATTCCTCCTTCTGCTCGCAATACATGCAGGGTGAACCGCTTGTTTCCTCGTCTCCAAAGTTCTGGAAATTCGACGGTGGCTACGCGGAGTATCCGCACAGCGGCTACTTCTGGGCCTGCAAGCGAGAATTTCTCGACTGGACCGGCGGGTTGTTCGAGTTTGCTGGCATGGGAAGCGCCGACCACCACATGGCTCTTGGCCTTGTGGGGGAAGTAGAACGTAGCTGGCCTGCCGGCACGACCGGATCTTATAAGAACCACTTACTTCGATGGCAGGAACGGGCAAGAAGATATGTGAACGGCCGAATTGGCGCACTGCCAGGGATCGTTGAGCACCGGTTTCATGGAGCGAAGCAAAATCGGGGTTATCTTGGTCGATGGGAGATGTTTGTCCGGCACGGCTTCGATCCCGAGACGGACTTGAAGCGGAACAGTTACGGGGTGCTGGAGTGGTCGGGCAACAAACCTGAGCTTGAGCGTGAATGGGATCTTTATCTCAGATCTCGGCGCGAGGACGATAACTGTATGTGAGGCGGCTATTGGCAGATCTTTCCGACGTTGAACAAGCGCTCGTCTCAGCCACGTTCGCAGCGTTGCACCCAGAGGGCGACGTCTCACGAACGGTTCTCGGCAGTACTATCAGAGTATACCGTGGATGGCCGCCGCCCAGCGCCTTGAATGCGGATCTCGCAAATGGAGTCGTGAACGTAAGCGTCTTTTCGATTGCAGATGATACCCGGGATACCACTCGCTGGGGACTCTGCGAGAATGTAAGTCCTGGAATTTCTACGCTTACAGTCGCTGCAGCGGACGGGTCCGTATTCATCGGCGGCATGCCTGCCGTTGGCCAGTTAGTAGGCGTCGTCGTCAACAATAATGGCTTCTCTTACCGCGTCCAAAAAGGTGATTCCGTTACTTCGATCGCTGCAAAGTTGGCGGGGTTAGTCCGCGCAAGCTATCCCTGCACGCAGAATGGGGCGGTTTTAACTATCCCCAATGCCGGAAAGCTTATTGCGCGTGCGGTTGCCGATGCCACGGTGCAAACCGAATGGGCACGACAGGAACAGGGTTTTCGAATTTCCGTCTGGGCACCAAGCCCATCGGCGAGAGATGTCGTATGCAGGGCAGTCGCTTGCTGCTTTGCTCAAATCGCATTCCTTGACCTTGCCGATGGTAGCGCGGGACGGCTCAGGTATCGGAAGACTTCGGCCGATGATGATGATCAGAGTGCTAAGTTATACCGCCGTGATCTGATCTATTCCGTGGAGTATGGCACGACCGTGACATCAGGCAGCCCCTCGGTTCTTTTTGGCGACGTCGTGGTGGATGGTGCGAGCTCTTTGGGATAGGCCGGGTTTTGCACCGATTAGCGGTGCGCGTTCAGCGCTGAAGACCTCGTGGCATGAAGTTAGTCACGATTGGCTGCATAGGTACGACAGTGTCCCTGCATAATTGCGTGCACCCGACAAACAGGAAGGCTTCTACATGCCCATTTATCAGCAGGGATCCTTGAATACGACGTCCTTGGTCGTTCCGGACCTGTACGTGCAGATTGTAGCACCGCAGAACCTTGTACTAAATGGAGTACCAACCAACGTCATCGGCGTGGTTGGGACGGCCGCATGGGGACCGGTTAACAAGCCGGTTGCGACAGCAACAATGGCCGACTTTGCTCAGAGCTTCGGCACTGTTGTTGCGCGGAAGTTCGACCTGGGAACAGCTGTTGCAGCCGCTGTCCAGCAAGGTGCGGGAAGCTTCCGATGCGTGCGGGTTACGGACGGGACAGATACCTCCGCGAGCTACACTCTGGGCGCTGGAGGCGGCGGCTACGCCATGTTGCTCACGGCCCTCTACAGTGGCTCGGCTGGGAACAGCGTAACCGTGACGCTTGCGCCAGCCACTTCAGCCACAAAATGGCGCGCCACACTGACGATGCCTGGAACATTGCCGGAGGTGTACGACAACCTTTCGGCGGTCACCCCGGATGCTTTTTGGGTTGGTTTTGTGGGAGCCATCAACCAGGGCAACGGGCCGCTGCGGGGGCCATCGCAACTGGTCTCAGCGACCCTAGGCGTAGTTACGGGTACACCACCCGTGGCACTCGCCATGCAGGCGCTAGGGGGCGGCAGCGACGGCGCCTCAGCCACGACAACTGCAACGCTGGTCGGACAGGATGCACTCCCGCGGGCGGGCATGTTCGCGTTGCGAGGTCAAGGTTGCGGACTCGGCGTATTGGCGGATGCCGACGACCCTACGCAGTGGACCACCCAAGCAGAGTTTGGATTATCCGAGGGTGTCTACATGATCCTGACCGGGCCATCAGGGCAGGCTATTACCGACGCTGTGACAGCAAAGCAGGAAGCAGGATTGGACGCGTATTCGGCAAAACTTATGTTCGGCGATTGGGTCTACTGGAACGACCAGACAAATGGTGTGATGCGTCTGGTGTCACCGCAGGGCTTTGTCGCGGGACGGCTCGGCAATCTTTCGCCGGAACAGTCCAGTCTGAACAAGCCTCTTTATAGCGTTGTCGGAACGCAGCGATCGGGGACTCCAGGTAGCGGCCAGACAGCGAGGTATAGTGATGCTGAGCTGACGACATTGTTTCAAGCCGGGATCGACGTGGTTTCTAATCCTCAACCCGGCGGGACATTCTGGGGTGTTCGATGCGGCCACAACACGTCCTCGAACCCGGCAACCAATGGCGACAACTATACAAGGCTCACGAATTACATCGCCGCCACTCTCTCGGCGGGCATGGGGCAGTTCGTCGGCCAGGTGATCAATGGCGGCCTGTTTCAGCGCGTTCGTGCCACCCAACTTTCCTATCTTCAGGCTCTCTTGGCGCAAGGTGTTCTGGGAAGCCTCAATGGTTCGCTACCCTACTCGGTGATTTGCGACACGAGCAATAATCCTCAGGCTAGAACGAGCCTGGGTTACGTGCAGAGCGATGCTCAGGTCCAGTTCCAGGGGATAAATGAAAAGTTTATTGTCAACGTGGAGGGCGGCCAGACGGTAGTTGTGCAGCGGCAGGTCTTGCCGATGAACGGTGCCTGATTTCTGTTTATTATTGGAGAGCTTAAAAATGCCGATCAATTCTTTTTCGATCGGACGCGACTGCCAACTGGTGGTTATGGGC
>CAZZVF010000383.1:0-3220 GCA_964657355.1 uncultured Buchnera sp. | reverse complement strand
CAGGATCGGCCACGCTCCGCTCCGTCAAGGGGATGCCGCGGTAAAGACCCGTCAATTCCCAGGGGTTATCCAGACCTAGGTCCTCGAGCGTCGCATCATCCGCGATATCCTCGACCATGATGGCGAGATCCTTCACATGGGGTCGCAGTCGCCCGGGCAGTGCCTGCAGCGCCTGTTCGGCGATGCGCTGGATGTCGTCATTATTCGGTGGTGTCGCGTAGGATCGGTTCACACAGCATCCCTTCGGGTGCACAAGCTTCAGAACAGGTAGGGACGATGGTCAAGCGACTCGACGATCAGGAACGTGCGCAACTCCTGGCGGATCTGCCTGAATGGACCGTCCTTCCGGATCGCGATGCCATCCACCGCAGGTTCAAATTCCGCGATTTCAGCCAGGCATGGGGTTTCATGACCCGCGTCGCGTTGCTAGCCGAAAAACACGACCATCACCCCGAGTGGGAGAACGTCTACAACAAGGTTCGAATCACGCTCACTACGCATGATGCTGGCGGTTTGAGCGAGCGTGACCTGAAGCTGGCGCACGCCATCGATAAAGTAGGCTGCTAACGCGCAAAAAAGGCCGGAGTGCACGTCTGCATCCGGCCTTTCACAATCGTCGTTGCGTAGGGATCAGTCCGCTGCGTCAGCCATTTCGTCCGGCTTCTTGTGCGCCACCTTGCGCATGGCGTCCTGCACGTGGCGGCTGAACACGTATTCCGCCGGACGCTGGTTCTCGAGTGAGATTTCCGGCGCCATCGGGCCGTCCAGCTTGGGACCCTTCAGCATCATTTTGACGATCTTCAGCGGGTTCTTCACGGAGTCCACGACGGCGCTGGCCTCATAGCCGGAATGCACCATGCAGTCGGCGCATTTCTCGTAGTTGCCGGTGCCGTACTTGTCCCAGTCGGTCGATTCCATCAACTCGGTGAACGTCTTGGCGTAACCCTCGCCCAGCAGGTAGCAAGGCCTCTGCCAGCCGAACACGTTGCGTGTCGGATTGCCCCAAGGTGTGCAGTGGTATTCTTGGTTGCCCGCCAGGAAGTCGATGAACAACGGGCTCTGGCCGAACTTCCAGCCACGCCCTTTGCCCCGCTTCAGAATGTCGCGGAACAACTGTTTGGTCTTCTGGCGGCCGAGAAAATGCGCCTGGTCCGGCGCCCGCTCATAGGCGTAACCCGGCGAGGTCATGATGCCGTCGATGCCCATGGCCGTCACATCGTCGAAGAATTTTGCGACCCGCTCGGGATCGGCGCCATCGAACAGGGTGCAGTTGATGGACAAGCGGAAGCCACGCCGCTTAGCTTCCTTGATTGCGGCCACTGCCCGGTCGTACGTGCCATCCTGGCTGACCGCCCGATCGTGCATTTCGCGATCGCCGTCCAGATGGATGTCCCACGTGAACGACGGATGCGGCTTGTATTGGTCGAGCCTCTTCTCGAGCAGCAGGGCGTTCGTGCAAAGATAAATGAACTTGCCCTTGGCGAGCAGCTTCTCGACGATCTCCGGCATTTCCTTGTGGAGCAGCGGCTCGCCACCGGCGATCGAGACCACGGGCGCGCCGCACTCGTCGGCTGCATCCATGCATTCCTGAACCGAAAGGCGCTGATTCAAGATCGGAGCCGGGTAGTCGATCTTGCCGCAGCCGCCACAGGCGAGGTTGCAGCGGAACAGCGGCTCCAGCATCAGAACGAGTGGATAGCGCTTGCGTCCGGCGAGATGCTGCTTGACCACATAGGCGCCGACGCGCAGCACCTGCTTCAGGGGAACCGACAATCCATACACTCCTGCGAGCTATAGCCACGAGGTTGCCTGCGGGCTCATCCCGTGGGCGCACTGCGTGGAGCAAGCCGTTCAATGACGCAGCGACAGAGCCCTGCCGCACCGAAACCCTGGCCCAGCCCTTCATGCACCGGCAAACAACGCCGGACGCTTGTGAAAGACCTCGGACAGCATCGAGTCGCGGTAAGCCCGATGCCGCACCATCAGCGCGGCATATTGCACTGCGTTGCAGCCTGAACAACATCTGGACCTTCGATCGCCGGGTTTCTGCGAAAATTGCAGCTTTCAGGACACATGCAGTCCTGTTTCGTCATCGACACGCATGCTCGCTGCCAGCATCTCTCACGTGGCTTTGAAAACCCATGACGTTAAAAAATAAGGCGCGAGCCGACGTCCTGCTCGTCGAACGCGGCCTCGTGGACAGCAGGGCCAGGGCGCAGGCGCTGATCCTGGCGGGGAAGGTGTTCTCTGGAACCAGGCGGATCGACAAGGCCGGCGAGCCGATTGCCGCGGACGTTGCCCTCGAGGTTCGTGGCGCCGATCACCCATTCGTGTCGAGGGGCGGGCTGAAGCTCGAACACGCGCTGAAACACTTCCAGCTGTCACCTTCAGGCCTTGTCTGCCTCGACATCGGCGCCTCGACCGGAGGCTTCACCGACGTCCTGCTGCAGAACGGTGCCTCCGTCGTCCACGCCATCGACGTCGGCCACGGCCAACTCGCCTGGCGGCTACGATCAGACCCGCGGGTCGTCGTCCATGAGAAAACCAACGCCCGCCACCTCGAATTCGCTCAAATCGGCCAGCTGGCAGGCGCGCTGGTTTGCGACGCCAGCTTCATCGGGTTGCGTACCATACTGCCCGCTCCACTCGCATTGTGCAGCCCGGGCGGCTGGGCGGTCGCATTGATCAAACCGCAATTCGAGGCGGGACCAGGCCAGGTCGGCAGCAAGGGCGTGGTGCGGGATCCGGTGCTGCACGCCAGCATCTGCGAAACCATAGCCGACTGGTGGAAAACGCTCCCCGGATGGTCGGTGCTGGGCATCGAGCCGAGCCCGATCACAGGCCCTGAAGGCAACCGGGAATTCCTTATCGCAGCCAGGCTAGACGCTTAGGCGAGCGCTGACTTAGGCAAAGCCTCAGGCCGGGTGATAAACCCGCCACCCAGTACACGCTCGCCATCGTAGAACACGCAGCCCTGACCTGGCGCCGGCAACGCGGGATCATCGAGCTCGACGAAAGCGCCATCCGCCCGTGCATGCACCGTTGCCGGCCGCATTTGATCGCGGGCGCGCAGCTTCACGGCGCAGCGGTACGGCGCATTGGGAACTGCCATCAGCCAGTTGACGTCCCGCAGATGCAGGTTCGGCGAGGCGCTCGCTTTTGGCCCGACGACGACCCGCCGCGTCGCGGACGTCTGGGTGAGTGAAAAGCAAGACGAAAT
>CAZZVF010000382.1:0-3221 GCA_964657355.1 uncultured Buchnera sp. | reverse complement strand
CACGGTGCCTGGCCCGTGCGTGTCATCCGCCAGCGCCACCGCCAGCAAGGTGACAGGGCCATGGCGCTGCAGAGCACGGCATAGAGGCACCAGCTCGCTCTCGAGATCGAGCGGCGGGGCCAGCCGGCGGATGACAAAGATCTTGTCGCCCTCCTCCAGGTCCTCGAGGAATTTGCGCCGCAGGAAACGCAGCCTGGTGGCTTGCTGCACCATCAGGGCCGCCTCGCCGATGGTGCCGACCGGCTGGAAGGTGCGGAACAGCAGACGGTGCCGCACGTCACGCACCGCATACTCGGGCGTGGCACCTCCGGTGTGGATGCACTCCAGCTGGGCCGGGTCGCCCAGATTGGCGAAATCGGCGTCGAGCGCTGCGATCAGGTCGGCGAGGGCCATGCTGGAGAAGCGCAGCAAACCGAGCGGCTCGGCCCCGGCCCGGCGCTGCACCAGCCCGAACTCGCAGTTGTCGCCCAGGCTTTCGAAGCGCGAGACCAGCTCGGCGGCAGTTGGCTTTGTTGCGGGCATGGCGGTTGGAGGGGTGTCCGGCATCCGGCGACCGCTACGGCAGGCGCCCCTGCCCGATCAAGCTCCACAGCGGGCCGCCTGACGGCATCGTTGCGGTTTACGTTTCTTTATCGTAACCTTTTGCATGCCGACACGAATGCTCAAGCGATGGCTGCCGCCGCGGAAAACCGTAGCGGACCCCGGCTGGGTTCACGATCCCGACGCCGCCGACGGCTTCAAGCCCGGCCTGCGTGAGGCGTTTCCGAATGCGGTTCTCCCGTCTCGGGCGTTAGCGAGCGGCTTTGCCGAGGCGATGGAGCGCACCTCCGAATTCCTCGGCATTCAGATCAAACAACCAACGAGGCCCGCCAAAGAGGAGGCCATCGACCCGCCGGATGCGGTGTTCAAGAGCGAAGGGCCGCAAGGGCATCGCGAACGGATGCGCGACCGGCTGATCGACCGCGGGCCCGACGGCATTGCCGATTACGAACTATTGGAAATGCTGTTGTTCTTCGCCCAGCCTAAAGGCGACACCAAGCCGCTGGCGAAGCGCCTGATCAACCGCTTCGGCAGCTACGCGGCGACGCTGGCCGCCGAACCGCGCCTGTTGAGCGTGGTGCCCGGCGTAGGCCGTGCCACGCTGGCGGCCATCAAGCTGGTGCAGGCCTCGTCGCTGCGCATGGCGCTGGCGGAGGTGAAGAGCCGGCCGGTGATCGCCAATTGGGACCAGCTCATGGCCTACCTCAACGCCGTCCTCGTGCACGAGCCCATCGAGCAGTTCCGGGTGGTATTCCTCGACACCCGCAACCAGTTGCTGGCCGACGAGCAGCAGGGGCGCGGCACGATCAACCACACGCCGGTCTATCCCCGCGAAGTCGCCAAGCGCGCGCTGGAACTGCACGCGGCGGCGGTGATCCTGGTCCACAACCACCCAAGCGGCGACCCGTCGCCGTCCGAGGACGACGTGGAAATGACCATGCAGGTCGAAGCGGCCCTGAAGCCGTTATCGGTGCGGCTGCATGACCATGTCATTGTCGGGAATGGGCGGTGGCTTAGCTTGAGAAAGGAGCAGTTGATTTAAGTGAAAGTAGTTCTTTGTTGAAACAAAGAACCAAAAAACTTTCTTCATATCGAGCACGCTGCCGGAGAAAACCGCGACAGCATTTCCAAAAGTCTTTTGCTGCTTTTCTTCAGAAAAGCAGACTTGCCTTTACTTGTCTAACTCGATTGCAAGCGCCTCCAAATCATCGGCCACCATATCCCAGTCACTATCCGGCGTGAGGTTCTCCGTCTGCGAGGGCCCGTATTCCGTAGGGCGCGCCACAAACGCGGTGCGCAGGCCGAGTGCGCGGGCGGCGTGTAAGTCGTCGTTGTGGGCGGCGCAGAGCATGACTTCGCGGGGCTGCAGGCTGAGCAGCGCGCAGGCGCCAAGATAGACTTCGCGGTCGGGTTTGTAGTGGCGGAACATATCGGTGCCGAACACCACGTCCCAGGGCAGGCCGGCGTGCTTTTTCATGGCGACGAGCAGCGCGAGGTTGCCGTTCGATAGCGGGCCGACGATGCGGCGGGTGGCGATGGCGTGGAGGCCGGGGATGGCGTCGGGCCAGGGGTGCAGCCGGCGCCAGCCTTGGGTGAGGTGGTCGCGGGCGGCTTCGTCCAGGCTGTCGAGGCCGAACTCGGGCAGCAGGCTGTCGAGTGCGCTGCGATGCAGGTCGTCGAGGATGGTCCAGGGCAGTTCGCCTTGGCGCACCCGGTTCATCTGCGGTCGGTAGGCGCCGCGCCAGCGATCGACGAGGCCGACCCAGTCGGCGTGCAGTCGGCGGGCTTGGCCGAAAGCGGTGAGCTCCGCGATCAGGCTGCCGCGCCAGTCGACGATGGTGCCGAAGGTGTCGAACAGCACGGCTTTGACGTCTCGCATCACGCTTGCTCCCTGGGGGCCGGCACCGGCTAGGGCTCCGGCGGCAGCGGGCTACACGCGACATTGGCGGCACGGGCCAGCACCATCATGCGGCGCGCGGCGACGCCGGCGCCTGCCATTTCTCCGGCGACATGCTGCAGCAGCGGCGAGCTGAGCAAAGCGTGAGCCGCGGTGTTGGTGGCGACCTCGATGCCGGCGACGGCACCCGCCGATAGTGCCGTGCGGCGCAGCAGGCCCATGGTCGCGAACACGCCGGGGCGCATGCCGTGCAGGGCGGCGACTTGCCGCACCAGGCGCAGGCCGCGCCATGCGACGAACAGGGCGGCGAGGCCTGGGGACGGCATGGCGGCGATGCCGGCGACGGATTGCGCGGCGGCGGCGCGGCCGAGTGCGTCGGCCTTGGCTTTGAGCGAGGCGGCGGGGCCGGCACGCAGCAGAGCGAGGATGGCGTCGGGATCGTTCACCGCGTCGATCGCGGGCAGCAAGGCGGGGCCTTCGGGCAGCTGGCTTAGCCAGACGCGGGCGGCACGGACGCGCGCCACGGCGTCGTTGCCGGTGAGCTCCTCGCGCAGCCGGTCGACGCTGCGAAGCGCCCAAAGTGCGGCCGCTTCGCGCCAGAAGCCAAGCCCGATCATGCCGAAACCGACCGCCGCGATGCCGGCCGTCATGCCGCCGAGCAAGGGCGAGCGCAGGAATTCCTCGGCGACGAGGGTTTCTGTCTCGACGCCGGCGAAGCCGAGGATCAGCACCGCGGCGCCTCCGGCGACCAGTGCCGGCATGGCCCAGCGGCGCGCGGGCGGCG
>CAZZVF010000381.1:0-3233 GCA_964657355.1 uncultured Buchnera sp. | reverse complement strand
GGCCTTGTAGCTCCGCATCCAGCGTTCGAGCTGCGCCACGTGTTCGGGGTGTGCCGCGTCGACCAGCAGCGGCACCTGGTGCGCCCGGAAGGTGCCCTCGACCTTGCGCCCATCGACCATTTTCGGCCCGGTCCAGCCCTTCGGCGAGCGCAGCACGATCATCGGCCAGCGCGGGCGGCCGGTGGCGCGGCCCGAGACGGCGTCGCTCCGGATCGCGGCAATGTCGGCCATCACCCGGTCCAATGTCGCCGCCATCAGGCCGTGCATGGTGTCCGGATCGCTGCCTTCGACGAAATACGGCGTCCAGCCGCAGCCGCGGATGAACTGCTCGAGCTCCTCGTGGCCGATCCGCGCCAATAGCGTCGGGTTGCTGATCTTGAAGCCGTTGAGATGCAGGATCGGCAGCACCACGCCGTCGCTCACCGGGTTGAGCAGCTTGTTGGAGTGCCAGGCGGTGGCGAGCGGTCCGGTCTCCGCCTCGCCGTCCCCGATGACGCAGGCGACGACCAGGCCGGGATTGTCGAACGCGGCGCCGAAGGCGTGGCTCAGCGAGTAGCCGAGTTCGCCACCTTCATGGATCGATCCGGGCGTGCTCGGTGCGACATGGCTGGAAATGCCGCCTGGAAACGAGAACTGGGTGAACAGCTTCTTCAGCCCGGCCTCGTCGCGGCTGATATTCGGATAGATTTCGCTGTAGCTGCCTTCGAGATATGTGTTGGCGACCAGCGCGGGTCCGCCGTGACCGGGGCCCGCGATGTAGAACATGTCGATGTCGTAGCACTTTATGATGCGGTTCAGATGCGCATAGATGAAGTTCTGGCCTGGCGTCGTGCCCCAGTGGCCGACCACCAGCGGCTTCACATGCGCCATCGTCAAAGGCTCGCGCAGCAGCGGATTGTCGTACAAATAGATCTGCCCGACCGACAGGTAATTGGCCGCGCGCCAATACGCATGGATCAGGCGCAATTCCTCGGCATCGAGTGCGACAGCGCCGGCCGTCGCCACCTGGCCCATCGTCGTACGGTGCTTGATGTCTGGCGCTACGATCGGAGTGTCCACTGTTTCGGTGCCCTTGCGTGTCTCGTCGTGACGAGAATGTTGCAGCCGCCATCGGCATGAAGCTGGGAATGGTGCGCAGCGACGCGATGGTAGCCCCGGTCATTGCGCGTCGCCCGGTGCGCCATCTGCCGGCGGCGGCACGGCGGATTTGTCGTGTGAAGCCGGCATCGGCAACGCCCGGTTGCCCGATGCCGCGATATCGAACGATGGTCTCGACATCAGGATGACGCGCAGCTCCATGCCGCCGATGAAGGCGACATAGAGGATCGTGATCAGCACCCATTTCGGCGTCGTCAGCGTCACGCGCAGTGCACCGGGTTGCCGGATTTCCTGCATATCGGTGGGCAGCAGCTGTACCAGCCGAAGCGCCGTATCGCGCGACGCGGCGAGAGCGGACGGCAGGAGCGGCATTTCGGCGATCGCGCGGGCCAGGCTGTCGGCCGCAAGCGCCTTCGGCAGCGCCGCCCAGCGCGCCGCCTCCGCCCACGGGTCGCGGTCGAGCCTTGCCAGGACTGAAAGGATCGTGATCGTGGCACCATTCGGCTCGGCGCCGACATCGGCGTAGAGAAATTTGCCGAGCCCCGATTTCTGCAAGGCGAAGATTTCGGAGCGTGAAGCTCGCATCGGGTTTCTCCTCGCCCAGCCGCATCGCCCGTGCCGCCCATGGGCGATAGAAGGAAGCCCGCTCTCGGACGTGCCACTATGCCTCTGCCGGGATCACGCGGCACAGGGTCGGAAACTACTCAGGCCTGGCGCGGGATCATGCGGCCCCAGGAATGACCCCGCTGTGGGCAGCGGTGTCTAGCCTCGCCAGGGTCGCGGGTCCGCTCAGGCGTGGTCGCTGACGGCTTGCCCTGCTTCCACCTGCCCCTCTACCACCAGGCGGGCGCCGAACAGGCGGGTCAGCGGCGTCGCGGTGATGCCGTGCGCCAGCACCGACGCGCCGATCGCCAGGCTGACATAGGGCCAGAGCCGAGCCGAGCCGGTCTCGTCCTGGATCAGCATGGCGTAAAACAATGCAGCAGCCCCGATCGGTCCGAACCAGCCGGCGAACACGGCATTGCGCACCGGCCTCGTCCACGGCATCAGCCGGCCGATCAGCAGCCACGCCGGCAGGCGGCGCAGCAGCAGGATGCCGGCGGCGAACGCCGCGCCGTGCCAGCCCAGCGCGATCCAGGCGCCCCACGGCAGCGCCGCGCCGAACAGGATCATCACCGGCAGGTCGAAGAACCGGCTGAGCGCCTCGCTGAACCGCTCGTGGTGCTCCTGCACCTGGGCCTCCCGATTGCCGTTGTTCAGCATGGCGCCCGCCACGAAGGCGGCGAGGATCTCGTCGGCGCCCATCAGGTGCACGCCGGCCATGGTGGCGAGCGCCAGGGCGATCGTCACCGTGAGCAGCGAGGCGCCATCCGTGTCGGGCCGCGCGCGAGCCCAGGTCATGCCGCGCGCCGTGAGCCATCCGGCGGCGGCACCGGCGGCGATCGCAGCACCGATCTGCCAGCCGACGACATGGACGAGCCAGTCCAGCCCCGCCGCAGCCGGCGCCTGGTGCAGCAGCAGGATCGGCAGCATCACCAGCGGCAGGCCGAGCCCGTCATTGATCGCGCTCTCGGCTGTCATGGCATCGCGCAAATCGGCCGGCACGGCGCGCTGCGCGAGATGGCCCGACAGGATCGGGGCGGACAGCACCGGGTCGGTCGGCGCGATCGCGGCGCCGAGCAGCAGGCAGCCCATCAGCGGCAGCCCGACCGTCGCCGCACTCACCAGCGCTCCCGCGGCTCCCATCAGCAGCATGCCCGGCCCCAGGGCGACGGCAAGGCCGCGCCAGTTCCGCCGCAGCCAGTAGGCCGGCAGGCGCATCGCGGCGCCGGTCACCGCAATGGCCAGCGTGACCCGCGCCGCCTCCCGCAGGATGGCGGCGGCGACGGGATCGGCGACCGGGTCGAGGTGGAGCAGCCCGGCGCCGAGCGGTCCGATCGCGATACCCGCGAGCACGCAGGCCAGCGGCTCGGAAATCCACAGTTGTTCGTTGACCACGCCGGACGTGGCGCCGAGTGCGACCAGCAGGCCGAAAATGCACAGCACAAGCAGCCAGAGATCGAACGCGCCCGTCATGGCACGGTCTTACGGCATGTTCGTTTCCACGCCCAAGCCCGCACGCCCCGAGCCCGCAC
>CAZZVF010000380.1:0-3248 GCA_964657355.1 uncultured Buchnera sp. | reverse complement strand
ATGTGCGCATTTCGCTCGACGCATATCCCGGCCATCCGCTCGACGGCCATGTCGACAGCCTGCAGGCGGGCACCGGCTCGGTGTTCTCGAGCCTGCCTGCGGAGAACGCGACCGGCAATTACGTGAAGGTGGTGCAGCGCCTGCCGGTGAAGATCGTGTTCGACGGCGACGAATGGCGGAATTTGCGCCTGGCGCCGGGATTGTCGGCAGTACCGCGCGTCACGGTGCGCTAGAACGGTGGCTGTCGCGCAGGAGCAGAAGAACGGCGAGGACCTGCCCTATTCGGCCGCGGGCGGACGCAGCCCGTGGCTGATCGCCGTCATCGTTTCCATCGCGACCTTCATGGAGGTGCTGGACACGACGATCGCCAACGTCGCCCTGCGCCACATCGCAGGAAGCCTTGCTGCCAGCCAGGACGAAAGCACCTACATCCTGACGAGCTATCTCGTGTCGAACGCGATCATCGTTCCGATCAGCGGATGGCTGGCGAACGTGATCGGCCGCAAGCGTTTCTACATGATCTGCGTAGGGCTGTTCACGATCAGCAGCGTGCTGTGCGCAACCTCCACGTCGCTCGGCCAGATATTGTTGTGGCGGGTGATGCAGGGGCTTGGCGGCGGCGGCTTGGCCCCTGTCGAGCAATCGATCTTCGCCGACAGTTTTCCGGTACGGCAGCGACCGCAGGCGTTCGCGCTGTACGGCCTCACCGTCGTGCTTGCACCGGCCATCGGGCCGACACTCGGCGGCTACCTGACCGATGCGTATTCCTGGCATTGGGTGTTCCTGATCAACGTGCCGTTCGGCTGCCTGTCGCTGGTGCTGACCGCATTGTTCGTCGTCGACTCCGAGACGTTGAAGGAACAGCGGCGCAAGTTGCTGAAGAACGGCTTTCGCGTCGACTATATCGGCTTCGTGCTGGTAGCAGTCGGGTTCGGAACCCTGCAGGTCGTGCTGGACCGCTTCGAGCGAGAAGGCGGCTGGGGCACACAGTTCGTGAATATCTATGGCTCGATCACAGTCGTTGCGTTGATCGCGCTGGTGTTCTGGGAGCTGAACCATCCGCAGCCGCTGATGAATCTGCGCCTCTTACGCGTGCGCGCCTTTGCCATCTCGAACGTGCTGATGTTCCTGCTCGGCTTCGTTCTGCTGTCATCCACGCAGATCCTGCCGCAGTTAGCGCAGGAACTGCTTGGCTACGATGCGACCACTTCGGGCCTGACGCTCGGCGCTGCCGGGCTCATCACAATCGTGCTGATGCCGCTCTCGGGCATTTTGACCGGGCGTTTCGTGCAGCCACGCTACCTTGCTTGTCTTGCGTTCGCAGGCACCGGATTTTCGATGTGGTATGCGTCGCGGCTCGATCTCGATGCAAGTTTCTGGGACCTTTCGCTCGCACGCATGCTGCAGGCCATGTGGCTGCCGTTCCTGTTCATTCCAATCACCTCGGTGAGCCTGGTCGGTGTGCCGCCCGAGCAGAACAACAACGCGTCGGCCCTGGTGAACCTGATGCGCAATCTCGGTGGAAGCGTCGGGATCAGTTACGTGACGACGTTGCTGGCTTACCGGCAGCAGATTCATCACGCGCGGCTCGCCGAGCACGTCACGCCGTATAACGGCTATGGCTTCGGCACCTCGCTGGCACAGATCGGCAGGATGGTGCAGCAGCAGGCGTCCATCCTCACCTATCTCGATGTGTTCACGGCGCTGGCGCTGGTCGCGGCGATCGCGGCACCGCTCGCGCTATGCCTGCCGCGACTGCCGAAGGGTGCGCCGGCGGGGCATTGAACGAAGTCCCACGCTTTACGATTCCATAGCGTGGGCAATGAGCTTTTCGTAGCTTGCGATGTAGTCCTTCATGTCGAGATGCGCTTCGGCCCAGCTGCGTGCCGCACGGCGCAGGCGTTTTGCCAACGCCTGGTTCTCAAGCAGTTCGAGCACGCGATCGGCCACCGTCCCCGGCTCTAGAAACGGCGCCAGCAGGCCGTTCTTGCGGTGCTGGACGAATTCATGCACCGGCGCCGTGTCGCTCGCGACCAATGCGCAGCCGGTGGCGAGCGCCTCGCGCAGCGACCAGGACGCCACGAACGGATAGGTCAGGTAGACATGCGCATCCGAACGCTGGAGGATTTTTACATAGGTTTCGTAAGTGACGCGGCCGGTGAAGTGCACGCGGTCCATGTCGAGCCGGTCGCCGACCTCGTTCAGCATATGCTCGCGCCAGGTACCTTGCGGCAGCCTGGCGCCGTAGCTCACGCCGTCGCCGCCAACCAGGATGACGCGCAGATCCGGCCGGGCTTCGAGCAGGCGCGGCAAGGCGCGCATCATGATGTGGAATCCACGATACGGCTCGAGGTCGCGGACCACGTAGGTCACGAGCTTGTCCGCCGGCTTCACCTTGTAGCCGCCGAGCGTCACCACACGCTGTCTCAGCGCCGGATCAGGCTTGCAGACGTTGAGGTCGACCCCCTCGGGCAGCACGCTGATCTTCGGGTGTGACCATTCGGGATAGGTCGATTGCTGAAATTCGGTGGGCGTCTGCCCGTGTCCCGGATTAGCGAGTGCGAGCAGGTTGACGGCGTTCTTCGCGCGGATGCGGGACGCCATGTCGTGACCCGGCGGAAATTCAGGATCGAAGCCGACGTCGAAGCCTTCCTTGTTGTAGTAGAACTCGTGGTAGCCGAGCAGCGGTGCGTCCGGCCACACGTCGTTGATGTTGAGCAATTCACCCCAGCCGTGATGGCCGAGAATGATGTCGGGCGTAAACCCCATCGTCTTGAGGCTGGTCGCTGCGGTGGCCACGCTGTCGGCGCGCAGCATGGCGAGGTCGAATTCACGCGCGAAGGGATGCGATTCCAGCGTCGGCGCGCGCGGCAGGCCACGCAGCACCTTGCGCACCCCAGTCATCTGGTTGCGCGAGGCCTCGGTGATGAACAGCAGGTCGTGTTTCTTCTGTGCCGCCAAATGGCGGAGCAGGTGCAGATACTGCGCCGGGTAGTTCTGGTGGACAAACAAGTAGCGCATGAGTTCGGAGCGCAGCGCGTGGGCGGCGGGGCCTGCCGCCCGTGCGTTAGCGCCTGCCTCTTGTGCCACCCTTCGGCGCGGCTGCAGGCTTTGCTCTTGCGACGGGCGCCGGAGCTGAACGCCCCTTAGCCGCAGCGGCCGCTGGCTTTGCAGCGATAGCCCGAGCCTTGGGCGCTGGCTCCGGTTCGGCTTTGGCCGGCTTCCTACCCGCTTTGGAAGCAGCCGCT
>CAZZVF010000379.1:0-3249 GCA_964657355.1 uncultured Buchnera sp. | reverse complement strand
CGGGCGGCTGCTGCAATCCTGTGCGGAACCGGCAGCAAATGGGGAATGCCGGGCGACAGCACCAAAGCATCGTAATCGCCGATTTCCTGCGATGGATCAGTGATCGTGAAGCCGTCACGAGCTGCGGCCTCGCGGGCGAACGGCGCATCGTCCCACCCGATTACGGTAGCGCCCATGCTGGTGAGCGCATGCATTGCGGCAAGCCCGGCACGGCCGAGCCCGACGACTGCAAAGCGCTTGCCCAGGAAGACGGTGGAAGGAAATCCGTTCATCGTATCTTCAACGTTGCGAGGCCGACCAGCGCCAGGATCATGGATACGATCCAAAAACGGATCACGATGGTTGGCTCGGCCCAGCCCTTCTTCTCGAAATGGTGGTGCAATGGGGCCATCAGGAACACACGACGGCCGGTGCGCTTGTACCAGACAACCTGGATGATGACGCTGACGGTTTCCACGACGAACAGGCCACCAACGATCATCAGAACGATTTCGTGCTTTGTGGCAATTGCGACAGCGCCAAGCGCGCCGCCCAATGCCAGGCTTCCGGTGTCGCCCATGAACACGGCGGCCGGTGGTGCATTGAACCATAGGAAGCCGAGGCCAGCACCGATCAGGGCGGCGCAGAATACTGCGAGCTCGCCAACTCCCGGGACGTGGTTGAGCTGCAGGTAATCGGAAAACACCCTGTTGCCGACAAGATAGGCGATCAGCGCGAACACGGCCGCGACAATGATGGTCGGCACTGTCGCAAGTCCGTCTAGCCCGTCGGTTAGGTTCACGGCATTCGAGCTGCCGACCAGCACGATCATGCCGAACACAGGGAAGAACAAGCCGAGCTGCAGCAGAACGCCCTTGATTACCGGAATGGCGATCGCCGTTCCCAAAGCACCCTTGGTCAGATAGGCGATCCAGAAGGAGGTGACCAAACCTACGGCAAGTTGCACCACCAGCTTGCCGCGTGCGGACACGCCTTTTGTGTTCCTACGTGACAGCTTCAGGTAGTCATCGACGAAGCCCACGGCGCCGTAGCTCAAGGTGCAGAACAGCACCGCCCACACATAGCCGGACCGCAGATCGGCCCACAGAATTGTGGAAACTGTCATGGCAGTCAGGATCAGCACGCCGCCCATTGTCGGCGTGCCTTTCTTCTCGATCAGATGACGCTCCGGTCCGTCCGTGCGGATCGGCTGGCCACCGCGCTGCACGGATTTCAACCAGCGGATGACGCGCGGTCCGAGCCAGAAACTCAGGATCAATGCCGTCAGGCACGCAGCACCCGACCGGAATGTCTGATACCGGAACAGGTTGAACAGCGCGAAGCGTTCGGCAAAGACGTGCAGCGTATAGAGCATCTAGCCGGCCTCCGCCCGCGGGAGGGGTTGTGCCCGCAACGCATCGGTCACCACGCGCATGCGGCTACCGAGGCTGCCTTTGACCAGAACAACGTCGCCAGGTACTACGTCACGGCTCACGATCGATGCGATCGCAGCGCTGTCCGTGGCGTAGGCGCCTCTGCGCTGCGGCGGTATCGCATCATACAACAACTTCATCCAGGAGCCACACGCATAGAGCAGGTCGGCCGATTCGCAGAGAGCGTCGGCCAGGCTTTCATGCTCGGCCGCACTGTGATCGCCGAGTTCAAGCATGTCTCCGAACACGGCAATGCGCCGCTTCGCCGGCAGCAGGCGCAACACGGAGAGGGCCGCCCGTACCGACGCGCCCGAAGCATTGTAGGTCTCGTCGAGCAGGATTGCTTGCCCGTCCAGGATCGCACTGCGAACGCCACGGCCGGAAACAGGCGCGAAATGCTGGAGTGCTGCGCCGGCGAGCTGCAAGTCGAGATCGAGTGCCGCAACCGCCGTCAACGCCGCAACTGCGTTCATCACCATGTGCCGGCCCGGCACGCCAAGGCGGAAAACCACGTCCTTGTCTGCGATTCTGGCAGTGACCGTGCTGCCATCTGCATCTTCTACAAGGTCGCGGATGTTGCTGGGGCCAAAGGCTTTCGTGTTTACATGCACAAAGCGCGAGACATGTGGGACCAGGAGGGTTTCGCCTTCCGGCACAACCAGCGTTCCGCCCTGCAACACTCCTTCCAAAATGGCTGCTTTCTCAGCCGCGATCGCATCGAGGCTGCCCATATGTCCGATATGCGTGGCTCCGATGGCCGTGATGATTGCGACGTCGGGCCCCGCAAGCCGCGCAAGCGGTGCTATTTCACCGGGGTGATTCATGCCGATTTCGATGACCGCGTAGTCGTATCCGGCCGGCATCCGCGCAAGTGTCAGCGGAACTCCCCAATGATTGTTGTAGCTGGCTTCAGCAGCATGGGTGTTGCCGAATGCGCCGAGGATTGTGCGCAGCATCTCCTTGGTTGTCGTCTTGCCAACACTGCCGGTCACTGCAACGACGGAGCCTTCGAACCTTTCGCGCGCGTAGGCGCCTATCGAGGTGAGGCCTGCGAGCGTATCGCCGACGGCCAATAGCGGCGCGTCGTCGGGGTGCCCCTCCTGGCGATGCACGAGGGCCCCGGCTGCACCTTTGCCAAGCGCCTCGGCCACGAAGTTATGGCCGTCACCGTGGTCACCGACGAGTGCCACGAACAAATCACCGGGCTTCAACGTGCGCGTGTCGATGGAAACGCCATCTGCATGGAACGGCCGCGTCATGACGCCGCCCGCTGCATGGCTCAACTCGTCGCTCGAAAACAGCGCCGGCATCTAAGCGCCATTCGTTCGAATGCGGCGTCCCCAGGAATTGAGCATCTAGGCGCGCGAACCGGCGAGGCTGCGAATGACCGCTGCGTCGTCGAACGGCATCGTCACGCCTGCTTTCGTCTGCCCGTGCTCATGGCCCTTGCCGGCGACAACGAGAACGTCTCCGGGGCGCAATGCGTTTAGCCCCGCCTCGATCGCCGTTGAGCGATCGCCGATATCCATGGCATCCGGGCATGCGGCCAGGATCGCGGTGCGAATTGCGGCGGGATCCTCGCCGCGCGGATTGTCATCGGTGACGATTGCAACATCCGCGAGTCTTGCAGCAACTTCCCCCATGAGCGGACGCTTGCCGCGGTCGCGGTCGCCGCCGGCGCCAAATACGCAGATCAGCCGGCCGGCGGTATGCGGGCGAAGCGCATTCAACAGCCGTTCGAGTGCGTCGGGCGTGTGCGCATAATCGACATAGGCGGCGGCGCCGTTCGGCAGTCGCGCAGCAAGTTCCATGCGCCCACGCACACCTTGGAGATGTG
>CAZZVF010000378.1:1538-3250 GCA_964657355.1 uncultured Buchnera sp. | reverse complement strand
CGCGGCGGCCGCAAAGTGCCGCTCAAGGCGAATGTCGATGCGGCGCTCGAGACCTGCCCGAGCGTGAAGGCGGTGATCGTCGTCACCATCACCGGCGGCACGATCGCGATGCAGGACGGCCGCGACCACGATTACGCAAAGCTGGTCGCGGCGGCATCGCCCGACTGCGAGCCCGAGGAGATGGGCGCCGAGGACCCGCTGTTCATCCTTTATACGTCGGGCAGCACGGGCAAGCCGAAAGGCGCGCTGCACACCACGGGCGGCTATATGGTCTGGGCGTCGTTCACCCACGAACTGGTGTTCGACTACAAGCCCGGCGAGGTGTTCTGGTGCACGGCGGATGTCGGCTGGGTGACCGGGCACACCTACATCGTCTACGGGCCGCTCGCGAACGGCGCCACCACCGTCATGTTCGAAGGCGTGCCGACCTACCCGAGCAGCAGCCGCTTCTGGGAAGTCATCGACAAGCATCAGGTGAATATTTTCTACACCGCGCCGACCGCCATTCGCGCGTTGATGCGCGAGGGTGAGGCGCCGGTGAAGCGCACCGACCGGTCGTCGCTGCGCATCCTTGGCAGCGTGGGCGAGCCGATCAATCCGGAAGCCTGGATGTGGTACTACACGGTAGTCGGCGACAAACGCTGCCCGATCGTGGACACGTGGTGGCAGACCGAGACCGGCGGCATCCTGATCAGCCCGATGCCGGGTGCGATCGCCCAGAAGCCCGGCTCGGCGACGCTCCCGTTGCCCGGCGTGTTTCCCCAGCTGGTGGATGCCGAGGGTCAGGTTCTCGAAGGCGCTACCGAAGGCAACCTGGTCATCACCGACAGCTGGCCCGGTCAGATGCGCACCGTCTATGGCGACCATGAGCGGTTCATCCAGACCTACTTCACGACCTACCCGGGCAAGTATTTCACCGGCGACGGCGCGCGCCGCGATGCCGACGGCTACTGGTGGATCACCGGGCGCGTGGACGACGTGATCAACGTGTCGGGGCATCGCATGGGCACGGCCGAGGTGGAGAGCGCGTTGGTCGCCAATTTGAACGTGGCAGAGGCGGCGGTCGTCGGCTTCCCGCACGACATCAAAGGCCAGGGCATCTACGCGTATGTCACGCTGAAGGATGGCATCGAGCCGACCGAGGCGCTGCGCAAGGAACTCGTCGCCTGGGTGCGCCGCGAAATCGGGCCGATCGCCGCACCGGACGCCATCCAGTGGGCACCTGGCCTGCCGAAAACGCGTTCCGGCAAGATCATGCGGCGCATTCTGCGCAAGATCGCTGCCAACGAAACCGATGGTCTCGGCGACACGTCCACCCTTGCCGACCCCGGCGTGGTGCAGGAACTGGTGGATCAGCGCAACGCTTGAGGGTGCTCCGCCAGGCTCGCCGGATCGTTTGTTTGGATTTCTGTTGCATACCCACGAAATCGTGAACTACAACCTCAGGTGGAGCTGACCTGCGCGTGGGTGGTCGGTTCCATCTCTAGTTGTGGAACCGGTCAATGGTGCAACGATCATGCTGACGAAGAACCGGCTGCCGATCAGCGCCATCACTGATGCCAGTCTGAAGTTCAGACTCGAGAACCGCCGGGCAAGCCAGCGCTTTGCGTGCTTGATCGTCGGGCTCGTCTCGCTGATGGCCGTCAGCGCGCTCGCCGGCTTCCTGGCGACGACGCGCGACCAGGCCGAACTGAACGAGATGCGCCACATGA
>CAZZVF010000378.1:0-1528 GCA_964657355.1 uncultured Buchnera sp. | reverse complement strand
CATGAACCGCGCCCTGCGCGATTTCCAGCAGGCGCTCGTCGACGCGGAGACGGGCGTGCGCGGCTTCGTCCTGACCGGTCAGCCTGACTATCTCGAACCCTATTCGTCAGGTCTGCACACCATCCAGTTTGCCGCGCCCGAGTTGATTGCCGAGGTCGACCGTTACGCCGCCTCGCTGCCCGCCTCGCATGGTGAGGCGGCGCCGATGTCACGCACGATGCAGACCATTCTCGGCGTTTGGTCCGACGCTGTCGCCATGGCCGGCGGCCACGATCTGCAGGCTGCACAGGATTTGCTGGTAACGCAGCATGGCAAAAGGCTGATGGATGCACTGCGCGCGGATATCGGCGGCTTCCTCGCCATGCGCGATGTGCGGGCGCAGGCTACCGAGAAGCAAATCACGGCTGAGCAAAACTGGTGCCTGCTGCTCAATCTGGTGGGAGCGGCGAGTGCGATCGCCGCGCTGATCTTTGCATTCGACCGGTCGATCCGTGCCGCTTGGCGTCGGGAAACCGCGATCAAGGATCACGCCATTGCCCGCAAGCAGGTGGAATTGCTTTTCGTCATGGCCGAGATGCTGCAGAGCGCCACGGACCGCGAGGATGCGAATGAAGTGCTTCGCGCCACCGGAACCCGTTTGCTGCCCGGGCTTTCAGGCGCGCTCTACGTCTTCAACAACTCCCGCGACCGTCTCGACCTCTCCACCACGTGGTCGGGCAGTGGTGCGACGGACGACACGGTTGAAATTGCCGACCACCTGACGCCGGCCAGCTGCTGGGCGTTGAAGCGCGGCAAGCCGCACCGCAATACGACGATCGCGGGTGCCTTGCGCTGCTCCCATGCTGGCCATGCGGGCGTCAGTCTCGAAATTCCGATGGCGGCACGCGGCGAGCTTTACGGTCTGCTCGCGCTCGGCACCGATGGCGAGGATGCCGAGGAGCGGCTGACCGAAATACAGCCGATCGCCGCCGCCCTCGCGGACGCGATGTCGCTTGCGCTGTCCAGCATCACACTTCGGGAAAGACTTCGCAATCAGGCACTGCGCGACCCCCTGACCGGGCTGTACAACCGTCGCTTTCTCGAAGAGATGCTCGAGCGGTTCTCGCAGGATGCGGAACGCAGGCGCTCGTCGTTGTCCGCGATCATGATCGACCTCGATCACTTCAAGATGCTCAACGACCAGTCTGGCCATGCGACGGGCGATGTCGTGCTGCGCCAGGTTGCGAATACCGTCATGGCGAGCTTGCGCGGCAGCGACGTAGCCTGCCGATATGGCGGCGAGGAACTCGCTATCCTGCTGCCGGATTGCGGCATGGAAGGGGCGCTGACGAAAGCCGAACTGATCCGTGAGGCGATTGCCGGCCTGTCGGCGGATGGCAGCACGCCGCCGGTCAGCGCGTCGCTTGGTGTCGCCTGTGTGCCGGACACCAGTGCCCGTGCGGGGGATCTTCTACAGGCCGCGGACGCGGCATTGTACGCCGCCAAGCAGCAAGGGCGAAACCGTGTCGTCTCCGCTCCGCTGCGTCAG
>CAZZVF010000377.1:0-3257 GCA_964657355.1 uncultured Buchnera sp. | reverse complement strand
GTTCAACGACACGCATGGCGCAACCCTTGCCGGACACGCGGTGGCACAGGCGGCAGGCCGTGCGGGATTGTCCGCCGGCGATGTCGAGGACGTGATACTGGGTTGCGCTCTCCAGCAGGGCGCGACCGGGCAGAATATAGCGCGTCAGGCTGCTATTCGCGCGGGCCTTGCGGTGACCACATCCGGCACCACGATCGACAGACAATGCAGTTCTGGCCTACAGGCGATCTCGCTTGCCTCGCAACGCGTAATGTTCGATGGCGTGCCGATCGCGATCGGCGGCGGCGTCGAAAGCATAAGCCTGGTGCAGAACGATCATATCAACCGCTTTCGTGGTGCGGACGAGTGGCTGGTCGAGCACAAGCCGGACATCTATCTGCCGATGATCGACACGGCCGAGATCGTAGCCCAACGCTACCAGGTCACGCGCGACCAGCAGGACGAATATGCGCTCGAGAGCCAGCGCCGCACGGCCGCGGCACAGGAAGCCAAGCGCTTCGATGCCGAAATCGTACCGTTCGAAACGCGGCTGGTCGTTGCCGACAAAGCCACCGGTGAAATCAGCCACAAGATGGTCACGTTGGCGAAAGATGAAGGCAACCGTCCGGACACATCCGCCGAAGGTCTCGCAGCACTGAAGCCTGTGCGTGGCGAAGGTTACGCGATCACCGCCGGCAATGCCTCGCAACTGTCGGACGGGGCATCCGCATGCGTCGTCATGGAAGCGGCTGAAGCAACACGGCGCGGCCTCACACCACTCGGTGCCCTGCGCGGCGTTGCCGTTGCGGGCTGTGAGCCGGATGAGATGGGCATCGGCCCCGTGTTCGCAGTGCCGCGCCTGCTCGAACGCAACGGTCTCTCGATCGACGACATCGATCTGTGGGAACTGAATGAAGCCTTTGCGGTGCAAGTGATTTATTGCCGGGATCGCCTCGGCATCGATCCAGCCAAGCTCAACGTCGATGGCGGGGCGATTTCCATCGGGCACCCGTATGGCATGTCGGGCGCGCGCATGGCCGGGCACCTGCTGCTCGAGGGTCACCGCCGCGGCGCTAAATGGGGAGTCGTCACCATGTGCGTCGGTGGCGGGATGGGCGCCGCCGGCTTGTTCGAAATTTTCTGACATGGACGTCAAGGACAAGGTCGTCGTCATCACCGGCGGCGGCAGCGGCATCGGGCGAGCTCTCGCCGCCCGATTTCATGCTGCAGGAGCAAGGCACATTGCGATCGCCGACCTCAACGAGGAGGGTGCTCAGGAAACCGCGCGCATGGTTGGCGGAATGGCCATGCGGTGCGACGTGTCGCTCGAGGCAGATATCCGGGCGCTCGTAACAGCCTCGGAAAAGGCAGCCGGCCCGATCGATCTGTTCTGCTCGAATGCCGGTCTTATCTACCCCGATCCGGATTCCGACAACGCAGCCTCGGCGCCGAACGAGGCGTGGGCACGTGCATGGGCAGTGCATGTCATGGCGCATGTCTACGCGGCGCGCGCGCTGCTGCCTGGAATGATACAGCGCAGGTCGGGTTATTTTCTCAACACCGTTTCAGCGGCGGGACTGCTCTCGCAGATCGGGGCCGCGGTCTATGGCACGACGAAGCATGCTGCAATCGGGTTCGCGGAAAGCCTGGCGATCGCAAGCAAGGATCACGGCATCGGTGTTTCCGTGCTATGTCCACAAGGCGTTGCAACACCGCTGGTAGCCGGGCAGTCGTTTTCGGGAGCTGATGTCGATGGTGTACTGACGGCAGAGGACGTCGCCGAAAGTGCGCTGGAAGGTCTGCTTGCGGAAAACTTCATTATATTGCCGCACCCGAAGGTCGCCGACTACATGAAGCTGAAGGCGGAGAACTATAACCGCTGGATCGGCGGCATGGCGAAACTCCGACGACGCATCGCCGCAGCCAAAGTCGCCCCTTCCTCCTAGTTCGATACATCGGGCTCGATGTCGCTGATACGATCCATGTCGGCGACAGGGCGTCCGTTCTCGTCATCCTCGATCATGTCGACATATTTCATGCCGAACTTCACGTCGCCGGGGCCGTACTGTTGAACATCGTGAACCAGCGTTGCCAACGCTGGGTCGCGCGCTTCCAGCGACACGAACAGCCTGGCGTCCGCGGCATCGAATGTGTCTGCAGTGAGACCATGCAAGGGGCTCGAATCATCCACTTCGTGCATCAGCGTCCATGATAGCGGAAAGACCGGTATTTCCGACCGGATCAGCGTAAGCTGATGCGTTCGCCTGAATCGCGTTCCCTCGATCGACCGTTCTGCCAGAAGCACGCTGATCTTCGCGTGGGCGTCCGACATGGTGGAAGCCCGGCCGTTCCCGACCCGGAGCATGAGCGTGGACCGCCCATTATGCGCGGTGATCACAGGATGTTCGGCAAACAGGAATTTAGCCCGTGGCCGGGAAAAGCGAACGAAAATCAGGCCGGTGATGATGGCCGTGATGGCAACGCCGCAGACGATCTCGACCGCTGCCACGGAATGACCGTAGCGCGTGCCGGGATACATCTCGCCGTAGCCGACGGTCGCGAGCGTCTCGACACTGAAGAAATACGTGTCGAGCAGCGAGCCCGGTTTCGCGTTTGCGACCGAGCCCGGCACGATGCAGTACAACGTCGCGAACATGAGATTGACTGCGAGGTAGAAGCCAAGCAGGGCGAGCACGAATTGCGGCCACGTGAGTGCTACGGCAAGGCGGTAGGGATCCGCCCAGTCGTGCCGCGGGACTCCGCGTTTGGAAAGCGTGTAGGTTCCCATGTCCACCGACGCGACTTTGGTCTTGCGGCGGCGGGCCGGGCCTTCATCGTGAGGAGGCAGCACCTCACCCACGATGCAAGCTCACGCTGAACGTATCAGGCCGCTTCAAGCAATCCGCCAGCCTGGTCGACCTGCCGCAGGTGGTAATCGGTATCGCCAAACAAGCTCTCGATCATTGTCAGACGCTTGAAGTAGTGTCCCGCCCGATATTCCATCGTCACACCGATGCCACCGTGCAGCTGCACGGCCGTTTGACCGACGAAGCGCGCAGAATTGTTGATCTGCACCTTGGCGGCCGAAATCGCCGCACGGCGTGCGCGCGCATCCTCCGAACCGGCCATCATGCCAGCATAGTACTCCATGCTCTTGGCGGTTTCCAGCGCGGTAAACATGTCCACCGCCTTGTGCTGCAAAACCTGAAAGCTGCCGATGGGCACACCGAATTGCTTGCGTGTCTTGAGGTAGTCGAGCGTCAGTGCGTGCAGCGATC
>CAZZVF010000376.1:0-3263 GCA_964657355.1 uncultured Buchnera sp. | reverse complement strand
GCAAGTTTGGCCTGCCACGTCGGCGGCGCGGTCTCGAGCAGGATCGCCACGGTCAGCAAGCCTTGGCCGCCGGTCCAGACGCCGGAGATCTCGCTGCCGCCCAGGAGCAGGGCCGCCAGGCCGATGGCGGCCAGCATCAGGCACGGCCTGGCGCTGCCGGGTGCGTGCGTCGCGGCAACCTGCGGCGGCAGGGCGCAATGCGTGTCCCGCCGCCACGCCGAAGCGGATCCAGGGTTACGCCGATCGGAAGCATAAGAGGTCACCGCACCACACCTTCGTCCATGCCCAAAGACGGCACCAATGCCGTCGATGGCTGCCCAGCCGTTCAGATGCTCACTCGCGTGCGAGATGGGATGCGAAACGCCAAGTCGAGGAAAAAAGCCGCCTGCCGTGATGCGTGGAAATGTATTCGGACGTCGAACCGTTAACGCTGGCCCGGTTAAGATATTACGCTACAATAATTACAACTTTCGCTGGAAACAACAGCATTCTTCTCGCCGAGCGAGAAAGACCGCCGCCCGGCGATCACAATCCGGCAGGTGGCGCGAGGATAGAAGCTCAATCCGGGTCATCGAGGCCGATGGCCCGCAGCCTGGCGCGTTCCTCGTCCCAGCCCGAGCGTTCCTTGACGTTGAGAAACAGATGCACCGGCCGCTCCAGCAGCTGCGCCAGGTGGCTCCTCGCCTTGGCGCCGATGGTGCGCACCCTGCTGCCGCCTTCGCCGATCAGGATCGCCTTCTGGCCGGCGCGCTCCACGTAGATGGTGGCATCGATCCGCACCGAGCCGTCGCGGCGTTCCTCGAAGCTCTCGGTCTCGACCGTAGTGCCGTAGGGGACCTCTTCATGGGTCTGCAGGAAGATCTGTTCGCGCACGATCTCGGCCGCCAGCAGCCGGTCCGGCAGATCGGTGATCTCGTCGTCGGGGTAAAGATGCGGGCCTTCGGGCAGGGCGGCCGCGACGGCATCGAGCAGCGCGGTCACGCCGTCGCCGTTGCCGGCGCTGACCATGAAGGTCTCCTCGAAGGCCGCGCGTTCGGCCAGCGCGGCGGTCAGAGGCAGCAGTTCCAGGCGCGGCACGAGGTCGACCTTGTTCAGGATCAGCCAGCAGCGCCGGCCCGTCTTCACGCCGACGGTTTGGGCGAGCTTCTTCGTGATGGCGGCGACCTGCTCGGTGATCCCGGCCTTGGCATCGACCAGGAGCAGCGTGAGGTCGGCGTCGTCCGAGCCGGTCCAGGCAGCCGCCACCATCGCACGGTCGAGCTTGCGGCGCGGCGCGAAGATGCCTGGGGTGTCGACCAGCAGGATCTGGGCGGGCCCGCGCAGCAGGATGCCGAGCACGCGGAAACGGGTGGTCTGCGCCTTGGGGCTGACGATGGAGAGCTTGGCGCCCGCCATGCGGTTGAGCAGCGTCGACTTGCCGGCATTCGGGGCGCCGACCAGGGCCACGAAACCGCAGCGCGAGGCCGGTTCCTGGTCGCCGCTCACGACAACACTGCCAGCAGTGCAGCGGCCGCCTCGCGTTCGGCCTGGCGCTTGCTGCCGGCCACCGCCTCGCCGGTGAGGCCGTGGGCGCTGACCGCGATGACGAAGCGCGGCGCGTGCGACGGGCCTTCGGCGGAGATCACCCGGTACTCGGGCAGGGTCTCGCCGCGCGCCAGCAGCCATTCCTGCAAGGCGGTCTTCGGATCTTTCGGCGGCAGGATCTGCGCCTGCATCGGCTCGTCCCACGCGTTGCGGATGAAAACCCGGGCGGGGTCGAGGCCGGTATCGAGAAACAGCGCGCCGAGCAGCGCCTCGAGCGCGTCCGCCAGCACCGTCGCCTGCCGGCCCACGCCCGCCTGCGCCTCGTTCACGCCGAGCGATAGCAGCGCTGCCAGGCCGACGCGCCCGGCGACCGCGGCGACGGCGTCGCGCGACACCAGATGGGCCAGGCGCGGGCCGAGCTGGCCTTCCTGCTCGTCGGGGAAGCGCTCCGCGACCCACTCGGCCATGACCAGGCCCAGGACGCGGTCGCCGATGAATTCGAGCCGCTCGTTGGAGGCCACGCCACGCCGGCGCGCTCGGCCCTGCGAAAAGGAACGGTGGGTGAGCGCCTCGCGCAGCAGTTCGGGCCGCGTGAACACATGCCCGAGCAGGATTTCAGCCTGGCCGACACGGTGCTGCTCGTCCGATGAAGCGGGGGACGAAGCGGGCTTTGAAAGCCTCGGGCCGGGCGAGGGTAAGGTCGTCTCGTCCGGTCCCGCCAGGGCTCCGCGTGCGCTCAATCGACGCCCTTGAGCAGGCGGCTCCAGCGGATTTCCACCGGCCACTCCCAGAACTGCCACCACGGCGCCTCGGCATCGAAGCTGAAGAAGATGAATTGCGCCCGGCCGATGACGTTTTCCAGCGGCACGAAACCGAGGCCGTTCATGAAGCGGCTATCGGCGGAGTTGTCGCGGTTGTCGCCCATCATGAACAGGTGGCCGGACGGCACGAGGTATTCGTCGGTGTTGTTGGCGTCGAGCTCGCCCGTCACGTTGCGGGCGTCGTCGGTGTATTTCAGCAGATGGTGCTTCGGGCCATCCGGCAGCGACTCGATGTATTCCTTGGTCAGCACGCGGGTGCCGTTCTCGTCGGACGACTCGTAGTCGCCGGCCGGGTCGCGCGGCACGTGGTTGCCGTTGATGTAGAGCTGGCCTTCCTTGACCTGGATGCGGTCGCCCGGCAGGCCGATCACCCGCTTGATCCAGTCCTCCGACGTGTTGCGCGTGTTGCGGAACACGACGACGTCGCCGCGATGCGGGACCGATCCCAGGACGCGGCCGGAGAACAGCGGCGGCGAGAACGGGAAAGAGAAGTGCGAGTAGCCGTAAGAGTATTTGCTGACGAAGACGAAGTCGCCGATCAGCAGGGTGGGGATCATCGAACCGGACGGGATGTTGAACGGCTCGAACGCCACGGTGCGAATGCCCATGGCGATCAGCCCGGCATAGATCAGCGTCTTGATCGTATCGACCAGCCCGCCGGCACCGCCCGCGCAACCCTTCTTACCGCCCGTGGCCCTGGACTTATCGAGCCCGGGCTTGTCGCGTGACGCGGGATCGGCGCTCTTCTGCGCAGCGGTTTTCGGCATCAGCGACATGGTGTGGCCATTCTGGTGGGAGGCGGCGGATCAAGAGCGCGGCAGCCAACCTCTGTCAAGAAATGAACCTGGGAACGCCAGGAGGACAGAAGCCGCGGCGTCGGATCATGAACCGGTCTCCGGACGGCAGGAAATGATGACT
>CAZZVF010000375.1:0-3278 GCA_964657355.1 uncultured Buchnera sp. | reverse complement strand
CGCAGTGGGGGGCGCCACGGGAATTTCGAGAGGCGAGCCGGTTCCGGTCGGCTCGCCGCTGCCACGCGCCGGCTGCATCGGGATCGCAAGGCTTGCCTGGATTGTCGCTTCGTCCTGAATTTGCGGGAACAGACCGAGCATGGGCGCGATGCGCGCGATCACGCGGCCTGCACCAGGCGCACTCACCGCGCCCGCTGTCGCATAGCCGCCGGTTTCCTTGTTGCCGACCGGCTCGTCCAGCATGAAATACACCGCGTAGCGTGGCGCGTTCATCGGGAACACGCTCATGAACGCGCTGACGTTGGCGTGTTTCTTGTAGCCGTGCGCGCCGACCTTCTCGGCTGTGCCGGTTTTTCCGCCGACGAAATAGCCGTCGATATCGGCCGGTTTGCCGTAGCCGTCCGTCACCACCAGCCGCATCATCTTGCGAACGGTGTCGGATGTGGCGATGTTCATGATGCGCCGGCCTGCGGGCAGCGGTGCATCCGGGTCATGCGCAAGGATTGTCGGCTGCAGGACGTAACCGCCATTCGCCAGGGCCGCCGTCCCGCGCACCACATGCAACGGGGACACCGCGATGCCGTGCCCGAAGCCCACGGTCATCGTGGTCGCCTCTTTCCAGTTGCTCCTGGGCGGCACGATGGGGAAGCCTGCTTCCGGCAGTTCTATGCCGACCTTGCGGAACATGCCCATCGCACCGAGCCAGGTCTGCTGGCGTTGTGCGCCGACGCCGACGGCGACGTGCGCAGCGCCGAGGTTCGACGAATAGGCGAGCACCTCCGGCAGATACAGTGAACGGTGTTTGCCCTTGTAGTCGGTGATCGTGAAACGGCCGATCTTGATGTTGTGGGCAGCGTCGAACTGATCCCAGATATGCGCACTGCCGAAATCGAGCGCCATCGCGGCGGTCTGCAGCTTGAAGGTGCTGCCCGGCTCGAACATGCCGGTGACGGCGCGGTTGAAGCGGTCATCCGGCGGCGTGTCGCCAAAATTGTTCGCATCGTAATCGGGCAGACTGACCATCGAAATTACCTCGCCGGTGCGCACGTCCATGACGATGCCGCACGCGCCGATGGCGTGGAACTCCTCCTTTGATTTCTCGAGTTCGTCGCGCATCACGCCTTGAACGCGCACATCGATCGACAGGCGCAGCGGATCGGGGTTGGACTCGAGGCGGTCCTCGAACGCGCGCTCGACTCCCGCGACGCCGTGGCTGTCCACGTCCACGCCGCCGAGCACCTGTGCCGCGACCCGGCCAAGCGGATATTGCCGCTTCTCACCGGGTTGGAAATAAATGCCTGGAATACCCAGCGCGTTGATGTCGATCTCCTCGCGCGCGGTGATCTGCCGCTCGAGATAGACGAACTGTTTGCCGGAGGCGAGGCGCGACCGCACCACCGCCTCGTCCAGCCGCGGCAGCACTGTTTTCAGCTTGTGCGCCGCTTCCGCGGTGTCGATCATCTCGCTCGGATTGGCGAACAAAGCTGCGGTGTGCTGGGAGATTGCGAGGATCTCGCCGTTGCGATCGACGATCGTCGCGCGTGGCTGGTGCACCGCCGGAAGCGAGGCGACATCCGGACCATCCAATCCGGGATCGGCCGGCACCAGCGGCTTCATCTCGGCCCGTGACGGTGCCATCGGGAAAACCACTGTCGCACTTGTCAGCTTTGCCGCGACCGCACCGAAAAGTAGGGCAAATCCACCAGCGGCAAACACCAGCCGCTGACGCGTGCGATCGAGCGCCGCACGCCGCTCCAGGTCGGGCGCCGTGATGCGCACCGTCTCCATACGGGGCATCGCCCCCGAGTCGGGCGCACCGCGCAGGCGTGCAGCCTCGGTCCCGCGCCGGCGTGCGGGGGGAGGGGCGTCAGCCGGGGGAGGCGCTCCGTTCATCGTTCCCCGGCACCCAAGGGCACCGGCGGGGGCAGGGTGCCGCGGCCGCCGAGCGACGAGCCGACATATTGCGAGGCGGTGGCGTAGGCCGGCACAGCGGCGATCACCGCTGGACGGGGGGCCGTCACGTGCATGGGCCGGGCCATGGCGCTGAACACCGAGGCGCCGACCGGTTGCGGCGAAGCAAGCGGCAGCGGGGTGCCACGCTGCATCAGGCCGTCCTGGCGGTCTGCCAGAGCGATGTGGTGCTGCGGCCGCTGCCGATTGTCCAGCCGCGCCAGCTTGGCAGGAGTCTTCGTGGACGCTGCCGCATGCTGCGTCACCTCCGGCTTTGCCGCGACCACTGCGGGCGCGGTGATCTCAGCTTGCGGGGATGGGGCAGCGTCGCCCGCCGTGAGGTCGGCGCCCGGCGCAGCGCCTGGCACCGCATCCGCCATCGCCGCAGTTGGGGCACCAGCACCGGCATCAAGGGAGGTCGCGTCGTCATGCGCATCGTCATCGTCCGTACTGTCAGCGGGCGGATTGGCAACGGCGGCAGGCAGGCGGCTCGACAGCGCGGCGAGCTGCACGAACTGGGTCGGCGCCATCGTCCTGAGCGTGAGATATTTCTCGGCCATGGCCTGCAGGCGGCCGGGCTCGTTCAGCACCGCCCATTCGGAACGCAACATGCCGGTGCGGTCACGCGCGGCCTGGGTGTCGTGGATCACGCGCCCGATCTCACGGTCCAGCAAGGCGGTGCGGTGCTTCTCCGAGTAGAGATAAAGCCCCGAGCCGAAGGCACCCAGCAGGCAGAGGCAAGTGAAAGGACGGATCATGAGCGGGTCCCGACGCTTGAGGAGAGTTTCTCGAGGGCGCGCAGGCGGGCGCTTCTCGCACGAGGGTTGGCGGAGGTTTCGGCCGAGTCGGGCCGCTGCGCCTTGGCGGTCAGCAACCGGAATTCCGCACGCGCGGATGGGGCGAGGCCGCGCGGATCATGGCGCGACGGACCCGCCGCGCGGCCGGACGCTTCGGCGAAGAACCGCTTCACCAGCCGGTCCTCCAGCGAGTGGAACGACACCACCACCAGCCGGCCACCCGGCGCCAGCAGCGAGGCGGAGGCCGCAAGCGCCCGCTCGATCTCGGCCAGCTCGTCGTTCACACGGATGCGCAAAGCCTGAAAACTGCGCGTTGCAGGGTGGATGCCGTCGCGCGACGGGGGCACCACGCTGCGGATGATTTCGGCCAGCCGCCCGGTCGTCTCGATCGGCGCCTCCCCCCGCGCCGCGACAATGGCGCGTGCGATGCGGCGGGACAGGCGTTCCTCGCCGAGCTCATACAAGGTGTCGGCCAGGTCGGCCTCGCTCAGCCGTGCCACCAGGTCGGCCGCACTCGGCCCATCGCGCCCC
>CAZZVF010000374.1:0-3279 GCA_964657355.1 uncultured Buchnera sp. | reverse complement strand
CCAATGAAGGCTGGGCCAATGAGGTCGGCGGCTTAGATGCAGCAGACCATATCCGCACTGCGCTTCGAACCGGCCTTGCCGCTGTGGCTGCTGGGCGTGCTGGTGCTGGCCTGTGCCGTGGTCTCGGGCATCGCGCTGGTCCGCCGGGCGCGTGGCGGCTGGCTCAGGGCGGCGGCATTCGCGGTGCTGCTCGCCTGGCTCTCCGGCCCGACTTTGGTGCGCGAAACCAGGCAAGGCCTGTCCGACATCGCACTGCTCGTGGTCGATCACACGGCATCCATGCAGGTCGGCGATCGCGCCAAAATCGCGGCGCGGACCGAAGCCGATATCCGCGCGGCGGCGGCGAAAATGCCGGGCCTCGAGCTGCGTAGCGTTGCGGTTCCCGCGGGCGGCCATGACGGAACGCGGCTTTGGGCCGCAGCCCGCCAGGCGCTCGCCGATATTCCGTCGGCGCGGCTCGCTGGCATCATGGCCATCACCGATGGTGAGGTGCACGACCTTCCCGAAGCCGTTCCCGCCGCCCCGCTGCATGCGCTGATCCCGGCCGCCGGCGAGGAATGGGACCGGCGTGTGCGCGTCGTTGAGGCGCCGGGCTACGGGATCGTCGGCCATACGCTCGATCTGAAGGTGCTGGTGGAGGACCTCGGGAGGGGTTCGCACGGCAATGCCAACCTCACTATCCAGCAGGATGGGCAGCCGCCCGAAGCCAGGCAGGTCACGCCGGGGGAGGTGCAGACAATCTCCGTGTCGGTGGCGCGCGCCGGGCCTATGGTCATCAAGCTGTCGACTGATCCGGCACCCGGCGAGGCGTCGCCGCTGAACAACCAGGCGGTGGTGCAGATCACCGGCGTGCGCGACCGGCTGCGCGTGCTGCTGGTGTCGGGCGAGCCGAACCAGGGCGAGCGCACCTGGCGCCGGCTGCTGAAATCCGATCCGGCGGTCGATCTGGTGCATTTCACGATCCTGCGGCCGCCCGAAAAGGACGACACCACGCCGCTGAACGAGCTGGCGCTGATCGCCTTCCCGACACGCGAGCTGTTCCAGGAGAAGCTGTCCGGTTTCGACCTTATCATCCTCGACCGGTTCACCGATCGCGGCATTCTGCCCCACCTCTATCTACGCAATATCGCCGACTACGTACGGCACGGCGGTGCGCTGCTGCTGACGGTCGGTCCGGAGTTCGCCTCGCCCGCCAGCCTCGACCAGACGCCGCTTTCCACCGTGTTGCCGGCGCACGCTCCGATGGGCGCCGATGGCGTGCTGAACGAAGCGTTTACCCCCGCCATCACCGACCTCGGCGCGCGTCATCCGGTGACTGCGGGCCTGCCCGGGAGCGACAGCTCGCCGGCCGCATGGGGCCCCTGGTATCGTGCGATCGCCGCGGAAGACGTGCAGGGCCAGGTGCTGATGACCGGCGCCGAGAAGCAGCCGCTGCTGATCCTGAGCCACGTCGAGCAGGGGCGTGCGGCCCTGCTGATGTCGGACCAGATCTGGCTGTGGTCGCGCGGGCACAAGGGCGGTGGCCCGCAGGCCGAGCTGCTTCGCCGCGTCGCGCACTGGCTTATGAAGGAGCCGGAACTCGACGAGGAGCGGCTTTCCGCCAGGATCGAAGGCGGCAAGCTGGTGGTCGACCGGCGCTCGATGGCGGGCAACGCGGTGGTGCCGGCGCAGCTGACCGCGCCGTCAGGCCAGACATCGTCGCTGACGCTGAAAGCCGATGGGCCAGGCCACGCGACAGCCAGCGTGGATGCGCCCGGCGCCGGCGTATGGCAGGCCGGCGACGGAACGCATGTCGCCTTCGCGGTGGTCGGCCAGGACAACCCGCTGGAGTTCGCGGACCTGCGCGCGACCGGCGACGTCCTGCGCAAAGCCGTCCACGCGTCCGGTGGAGGCATCGCATTCACCGCTTCCGCCACCCCGCAGCTTCGCCTCGTCGGTGCCACCGGAACTGCTTCGGGCGATGGCTGGATCGGCCTGCGTCGGCAAGGTGCGCATCTTGTGACCGGCGTCAGCACGGAGCCGCTCTTGCCGCCCTGGTTTGCACTTCCCTTGTTGCTGGGACTCGTGGTCGTAGCCTGGCGCCGGGAAGCGACCTACTGAAAGACTGTTCAGTCCTGGGAGCAATGCGCATGGAGGCGGTGCCTTCCTCGACGTAGAGCAGGACCCGCGGCGGGAGACGCCGGACAGCGCCCTCGCGCTGATGGGGTTCATCGGCCTGTGCCTGCTTGCCGGCCTGGTGGATGAGGTTGCGGCGCGTGCCGGCCTCCGCGGCTGGTTCCTGGCATTGCCCGATGGCTGGCTCAGGCCGCCTCCCTGGGTGCTGCCCGCCGCATGGTGCATGGTCTACCTGTCCATGGCGGTGGCCGCGTGGCTAATCTGGCGGGAGGCAGGTGTCGCTCGGCGGAGGCACTACCGCGCGCTGCGTCTTTGGGGCTGGCAGCTACTCGCTACTGCCTTGTGGGTGCCGTTGTTTTTCGAAGGGCACGACCTGCGTGCAGCCTTTGCCATGCTGGTCGCAGGCGGCTTCCTGGCAGCGTTCACCATTTGGCACTTCCTGGCCTTGTCCCGCCCGGCCGGGCTGCTGATGGTGCCTTCGGTGGCGTGGGTTGCCTACAGCCTGGTACTGAACGGCTTCGTCATGCTCGCCGCCTAACCCCTGACCGCCGTCGCTGCGACCTGCCTGAACAGCGTGGCCGGCAGGCCGCCACCCATCACAGCCTTCATCGGCCTGCCGTCGTCGTTGCCGACCCAAACGCCGATCACCCGCCCCTCGACTGACCCGATGAACCAGGCGTCGCGGTTGTCCTGCGTGGTGCCGGTCTTGCCTGCGACGAAATGCCCCGGCAGCGCTGCCCCGCGGCCGGTGCCGTTGCGGACCACCGCCGCCATCATGCGGACCATCATGGCGGCAAGATCGGGATCGATGGCGTGGCGCAGCGCCGCACGTGGCAGCGTCACCGCATGGCCATCTTCCGTCGCCGCGCTGACCGCGCTCGGCACCACCACCTGCCCGCCGTTGAAGAACGCAGCGTAGGCCGCGGTCATTTCCAACAGCCCGACCTCGCCGGTGCCGAGTGCGAGCGACGGCAGGTTCGGCAGCTTCTCCCCGATGCCGAGCCGGTGTGCCACCGAGGCCGCCGCTTGCGGGCCGCCCGCCTCCATCATCAGCCGCACCGAAGCGGTGTTCAGGCTCAGCGCGAGCGCCTGTTCGAGCGACACCTCGCCGCGCCAGCCCGGTTCGAAATCGGCCGGCGACCACGCGCCGATGTGTAGCGGCCC
>CAZZVF010000373.1:0-3283 GCA_964657355.1 uncultured Buchnera sp. | reverse complement strand
TTTCGCTGATCGTCACGTCCGTGCTGGGATCGGCCAATCCCTTCAAGCAAGTGTCAGTCCGTGACACAGTTCCAAGAGTATTGATCCCGGGGTTTACACTACTTGTGTATGCCGAAATTGACACTCATGGCCGTATTTCTTCTATTAACAATTCTCTATAATAAGACAAAATTTTCCGCCTCGACCTGGCAGAACGGGCCACGAACCGGTCTGTTGTGGCGCAGATACAACTAAAGCGTGCAATTCTCCCTCGGAATTCACCTGGGCTAACACAACCGCAGATTTAGTATGGACACCGGGAGTTAAGCTGCGGTAGTGTTGTTGCGTTAAAGTAACGTTATGCCGGTCTGTTGTTCCGGTTGACGACGATCCCCCTGGTTCCGCAATTTCGAGGTTAAACATGACATCGTGTCGCTTGGCTGCGTTTGCGTTGCTTTGTACGACTTCGCAGGTGGCCGCGCAGGCCATCATGACAGCTCCCGTCACCACGCCCGCCGCGACCGCCGAGCAGGCGCAGCTCTGCAGCGGACAGATGGCCTATCCCACTCCCTGGCAATGGGACCCGGCCATGACCCGCAATGCGCCCCAGGATGCGACCAGCGGAACGCCGCGGATCGACCAGGTGCGGGCCGGCAAGGTGATTGCGACCTATCGGTATTTCGCCAACAGCCCAACCTGCGACTACACGGGCTCGAGTGTCGCCAACCCAGAGCCGGCGGCGGCGTCCGGCTGCGGACCGTTCACGCGTGTTCATGCCAACGAACTGAAGGCGAGCGGCGACACCTTCCTGGTCTATCCCGCGATCTACCAGAACACCGGCACCGAGGACGACCAGGAGCCCTATATCGGCCCGGTTTATCATGGAACGAATCCAAGCAACATCACCATCATGGGCGTGGTGCAGAAGAACAAGCGTCCGGTCCTGCTGCTTTCGACCGGTCCGGGCTACAACAACCTCAACCAGTCGATCATCTATATAGACGGTTCGACCAATACGACGATCCGCAACATCAATGTCGCCTGCTCGGCGACCGGCAGCGTCGCCACGACGGCCGGTGCGGTGTTCAACGCCGGTGGAACCAACGTCACCTTCGCGGACATGAACATCCATGATTGCGGCGTGGCCCCGGCCAATCCGCTCGGGGGCAACGGCGTCATGTCCGGCGAGGGCAATGTGCACGGTTTCTTCAAGTTCGACCGCGTGGAAATCGCCCGCAACGGCGGACCGGGCACCTCCGGCAACCGGCACAACGTCTATATCGGCAGCAGCGACGTGCATGCGATCTTCAACCACGTCTGGTCGCACGACGCGGCCTACGGGCATGAGATCAAGTCGCGCGCCTGGAGCACGACAGTCGAGAACAGCTACCTCGAGGGTGCGACCGCCGCTCCCGGCACGCAGGCCGAGGCTTACCTTACGGACATCCCGAACGGCGGCACGCTGGTAGCCCGTGGCAACGTCTTCCGCAAAGGCTATTCCGGGTTGAATTCCAATGGCATGTCGCTGACCTACGCCATGGAGGGCGTGCCGGACGCGCGGCCGTTGTCGATCGACATCGAGAACAACACGTTCATCGCGTTCTCGGAGACATTCGACGGCACGCACCCGCTGTTTCCGATGTCGTTCTACTACCCGCAACAGGTGCCGGGTGCGCCGAATTTCCCGGTTCCCGCGGCCAACACGGTGATCAGCAGCAACGCGTTCGCCGGGTATTGTCCGCAGAACAACGCAGTGGAGGATTTCCGCGGCGACCTTTCGTTGACCGAGGCGCTCGCCGAGACGAACCAGGATTACACTCTGCAGACAAAGTACCAGGTTCCGGGGTCGCTCGTCGTGGGAAAGCACCAGTACGACCACACGGCAAGGTCGGGCAATCCAAGGGCCACCACCATACCGGGCGCCATGGACTGAAGGCGGCCCGGCCGCAGCCTGCGCCAACCTGACCGTTCTCGTCACCCGACTTGATAACACCCGCCGCCAGGCTGTCCTGGCGGCGGACGCGCATGTCGAGGTCACGCGGTCCGGCAAGAAATCAGCCCGCTTTATCAACGTTCTCGGGCGACATGCGGCGTTTGCGCCACGGTGTGCACGCGAAACCTTTTCAGCCGCGCGCGGGCAAGCTAAATATCGTTAACGGCGTGTGTCATCCGCGGGGCAAGGGGCGTTCCTGGGCTGCACAATGGTTCTTGCGAACGATCTCGGTCGCACGGGCACTTGGAGGATGGCTGATGGGCAAGCTGGTGGATCCGGCAACCTTGCTGATTCAGGATATCGAGCGGATGCCGTTCCAGCCAAACGGATGGCGGGACTTCGCATACCGCCTGTCGCAGATCATGCACGGCCCGGTCATACTCGGCTCGATCAACGTGAAATCCGGCAAGCCCGTTCGCATCGACCAGGTCATGCTGTCGGACCAGGCGATCGCCGACTACCGGAGCTATTTTTACGACATCTCACCGTGGCGGCAGTGGCTGATGGCGGCGGAGCAGGGGGCCGTCGCCGCCGGCAAGGCGATCAATCCGCTATCGCCTGAGTCCTACGTGAACACGAAGTTCTACCAGGATTTCTTGTTGCCGAACCGGATGCATCACGGCATCAGCTCCCGTATCGCGCGCGACAGCGAACACGTGCTCGACCTCGCGGTACTGCGGCCGAAGCAGGCCGGCGCGATCGATTCGGCGGAGCTCCGCCTCATGCAGCGCCTCGTGCCGCATTTCCGCATCGCCCTGCGCGTGCGGCGGCTGCTGGAGCGTGCGCAGCAGCTTCAGCCCGGCCGGATCACGCCCTCGGTCGGCTTGCTCATGGTGGACCGCACGGGCCGCATCCTGTTTCACAATCCCACCGCGCACGAGTGGCTCGCGGAGGGCGACGCGTTGACCGTGCGCTATGGCCGGCTGGTGGCGAAACACGAAGGGGCCCAGCCGCTGTTTGCCCGCCTGCTGAAGATCGCGGCCGACGGGACCACACGCGACGGTATCGGCGGCGATGGCAACCGGCCCGGGGGAGAAATGCTGCTGCCGAGGCCGCCGCTGTCCCCGTTGCGCGTTACCATTGCAGCGGCGCCGTTGACCGGCGAGGGCTTCGGCCAGGTGTCGCCGGCGGCCCTTGTCCTGCTGCGTGCCCGCGAGCCGATGATGTTTCCCCGCCGTATCGAGCCGGAACAGTCACGCGGCAGCCGGATCGTCCAGCAGCCCGGCAGCCCTGACCCTGGGTAGAATTCCACCAGCCGCGAGCAACGGTCGGCGTAGCGGAACCCGATGGGCCACGAGCGGGGCGGGCACG
>CAZZVF010000372.1:0-3286 GCA_964657355.1 uncultured Buchnera sp. | reverse complement strand
GCCCGCGTTCTGGATGCCATCGCCGCGTGGCAGCACGCAACGCCGGAGGAAAAGCTCTCCGCCGGCACCGGCGCCGTGGCATACCGCACCCTCGCAGCCCTGTATGAGGCGCGCACCCGTCTCTACACGTCCGGTGCGGCCGGACGCGTTCGGGCAATGGCCAGTCTGATCGGCGGTCACGCTTACGACGGCGCCGGAGAATGGAGCTTCGGTAGCAAGGCATTGCTGAAGGATGCAGCGCTGGGGCTGGCGTTCGCGCCACTTACCGCGCGCTATGGCGTCAAGGGCGCGGATGGCGATCCAAGCTGCCGCTCGGGAAGCCATCGCCTCCCGAGCCTCAGCTTGAAATCGTCTATTTGAGGTGCGCGGCCAGCAGCTTGTTCATTTCGAACATGGTGACCTTGTCCTTGCCGAGCACCTTCTTCAGCACGTCGTCGGCGAGGATTTCGCGCCCGTCCTTCGGGTTCTGCAGCTTGTGCGACTTGATGTAGGTCCAGACCTTGCTCACCACCTCGCCGCGCGCCATTTCGCCCGGCCCGACGACGGCGGCCAGCGCCTCCGAGGGCTGCAACTTCTGCTGCAGCGCGTTCGGCTTGTCGCCGGCCTTGGGCGGGGCAACCGTCTTGCCCTTGGCGGCCGGCGCCTTCGCCGCCCCCAGCTTAGCGGAAGCGGGCTTTTCGGAGGCAGGCTTTTCCGATGCGCCAGCCTTTGCGGAAGTTTTCGCCGCCGCCTTCTTCGCGCCGGGTTTTGTGTCGGACATGGGCCCCGTCTCCTTCTGTGCGTGCACGCTTGAATGGCCGCACGCCACGATGTTTCCGGATGCGACTGGAAGCCTAAGCGCGCTCACACGTTCCGGTTTCCGGTGATCGTAATGGATGTGCAGCGAGGTGCGCGGAGTCGGCAAGCGGTGGCTTTCGAACCGGGCCAGCTTTCGCACTTTGCTAGAGCATCATTCGACCGGATGGGGGACAGGCGGCGCTGAAGAAACTGGGATACGCCGTGCTGGCGCTGCTGGCGCTTGTCGTTCTGGCCGCAGCCGGGCTGTTCGCCTTCGGCGGCCGGATCGATCTCGCCGCCTATGCGGCCCGGCGCGCCACCGCCTCGCTCGGCCGTGCGGTCACCATCGGCGCGCTCCATGTGTCGCCGGGGCGATGGCTGCTTGTGGAGCTCGACGATGCCCGGCTCGCCAACCTGCCCGGCGGCACCAAGCCCGACATGGTATCGGTGCACCATCTGACGGCCGAGGTCGAGGCGATGTCCCTGCTGCACGGTCCGGTCGCGATACGCCATGTGAAGCTCGCCGGCTTGCGGGTCCTGCTCGAGCATGTCGGGCAGGATGGGCGCAAGAACTGGAAGTTCGGCGCCGAAGCACAGCAGGGCAGCCGGCCGCAAACCGTCATCGAGAAGGACGACCGGAGCAATTTCCCCTATATCGCCGATCTGAGTGCTGCCGACGCCGGTATCGTCTTCCGCACGTCAGGCGGCAATTCACTGGTGACGAAGCTCGCGACTTTGACGTTGCACACCACCGGCATGGATCAACCTGTCCTGCTCGAGGCACGCGGCAGCTACAACGACTCGCCCGTGGCCTTGTCAGCGACCATGCAATCCTTCGTGCAATTCCGGCAGTCTTCGCAGCCGTTCGGCGTGACAATCCGCATGGCCACGCACGACACCACGCTGCTGTTCGACGGCACGATGACCGATCCGCTGAATGCGGACGGCGTGGCGGGCGCCATCGATCTGCATGCGCCGACGCCCGGGCCGTTGCTCGCCATTCTGGGTACTGCGAGCGACGCTGCCGTGTCGCTCGATCTTGCGGGGCCGTTCAGCAGACAAGGGGGCAGTTGGGATCTTCGAGGCGCGCACGGCAAACTTGGCGGGAACACGATCACGAATGCCAATCTGCACCTCAACGAAGGTGCTCCGGGAAAGCCGGACGGGATCGCTGCCAGCATCGCGTTCGACCGGCTCGATGTCGACGAGCTTGCGGAATCGGCAGGCGGGGCCGCGAAGAAACCTGCCGGAGCCGATGTGCCGTTGAGCGTGGACCGCGATCCGGACACGCTGATCGAAGCGGTGCTTGCGGCCAATACACTGAATTACAACAGGCTGAATGCGTCGGCCGTGAAGATCGCGGCCTCCGTGGCGCCGGGCAAGGTCGCGGTCAAGACCTTGTCGTTCACCGCCCTCGGCACGAAGATCGACGGTTCGGCCAGCATCACCGCGGCGAAGGGTGGCGGGCGGGTTGCTGTGGATGTGCGCGCGGCCGGCGCCGATCTTGCGACGTTACGGTCGGCGCTGGGTTTCGGCGCAGTGCCCATCACCGGAAAACTCGACGCGACGATCTCTGCCACCGGCACGGCCGACACGCTGAACACGGCCACGCAAAACGCGCATGTCTCCGCCGTGCTGTCGATGAAGCGCGGCGCCATACAGCGCCGGGTGATCGAACTGGCATCGACCGATCTGCGGCTGTTGGTCCGCCAGGCGGAAGGCAGCACGCCGGTATCCTGCCTGCTCGGCGTGCTCGACATGCAGGGCGGCGTCGGCACGCTCGGCCCGATGAGGGTTCGCGCGGCGGAAGGCACGGTGCGTGCCCGCGCCAGCTTCGACCTCAACCGCAGGCACTTCGACCTGGTGGTCAGCAGCCGGGGTTCCACGACGAGCGCCTATGCGCTGGATATTCCCGTGCTTGTCTCAGGGAGCTTCGCCAACCCCATTCCGCAGCCGGCGAAACTCAATCCGACCGGCCGCTCGCTCATGGCAGCGCTCGACGTGCTCGGGCCGGTTCCGGCACCGCTTGCCGCCGCCGCTCGCGCGTCGCCCTGTTTCAGAACCCCCTGAGTGGAACAGGAGGCGTCAGGTAAATTGCAACGCCGCGAGCCTCGCGTACAGGCCGGCCTCGCCGATCAGGGCATCGTGCCGCCCGGTGGCGACGACGCAGCCATCCTCGATGACGACGATGCGATCCGCCCGCCGGATCGTGGCGAGGCGATGGGCGATGACCAGCGTGCTGCGGCCTTGCGACAGCAAAGTGAGCGCCTGCTGCACGGCACGCTCGCTTTCCGCATCGAGCGCGCTGGTCGCCTCGTCGAGCAGCAGCACCGGCGCGTCGCGCAGGATGGCGCGCGCGATGGCGACGCGCTGGCGCTGTCCGCCGGAGAGGCGCACGCCTTTTTCACCGAGGAACGTGTCCATCCCCTCGGGCAGATCGAACAGGAAAGCGGCCGACGCGGCGATCGCGGCGGCGCGTACCTCGTCGTCCGTGGCATCGGGGCGGCCG
>CAZZVF010000371.1:0-3286 GCA_964657355.1 uncultured Buchnera sp. | reverse complement strand
GGAGGCGGTGGCCGTCGGCCGCGTCATGCTGGAGGGCGACGGCACGATCGAGTGCGCCGTCGCAGTTCGTCATCCGAAGCCGCACGAGGATGTACAGCACATTCACGTCGTGCCACCCTGCGGCGCGTGCCGTGAACTATTCGTCGATTTCGACCCGGATGCGCAGGTAATCGTGCCGTTCGGAAGCGGCCTGGTGCGGGTGCCGGTCCGAGCCCTTTTGCCGCTGCCTTATCAGCGCTGAGCTAATTTCCGGGCTTCCCGTCCTGACGGGAACATCTGCGGTACAAACGCGTTTGCCAGTCATGAAAGAAACAGCAAAAACCAGCGAAGCCGATGAGCAGGCGATGCCGTCATCAGCACGCAGACAGCACGCCGACTCCAAAGCCGGGGCCGACAATCCCAAAATCAGCGAGGCTGACGCCTCCAGCCTGCCGTCGAACACCGAGAAGAATCCGGATGACTGGACGACGGGGGGCGAGACAATGACCGGCGCACAGGCCTCCTATCTAAAAACCCTCTGCGAAGAAGCCGGCGAGCAGTTTGATCCCTCTCTGAACAAGGCGGATGCCTCGAAGCGCATCGATGCCCTGCAGGTAACGACCGGTCGAGGCCGCAACCACTGATCGTTCGGACTGACTCACGGCAAGTCCGCCCAGTCGCGAAATGCAAGCTCAGCTTAGGAAGGGCATGCTCCCTCCGCTGAGCTGCTGCGGGGCTGCCAAGCTTCGCACCTAAGACCTTGGTCTTGCCTCCCCCCGCCCATCGCGGCACACCACCCGGGCACGACCGATGGCAGGAAGCGGCATGGCTAAGATCAAGGTGAAGACGCCGGTGGTTGAACTCGACGGCGACGAGATGACACGGATCATCTGGGGCTTCATCAAAGAGAAGCTGATCCTGCCGTATCTCGACATCGACTTGAAATACTACGATCTCGGCATCGAGTACCGAGACGCGACCGAGGATCAGGTCACCATCGACTCCGCCAATGCGATCAAGCAATACGGTGTCGGCGTGAAATGCGCGACCATCACGCCCGACGAGGCTCGGGTTCGCGAATTCAACCTGAAGCGGATGTGGCGCAGCCCGAACGGCACCATCCGCAACATCCTCGACGGCACCATCTTCCGCGAACCCATCATCTGCCACAACGTGCCGCGTTTGGTGCCGCATTGGACCCAGCCGATCGTCATCGGCCGCCACGCGTACGGCGATATCTACCGGGCGGCAGAAACGAAAATCCCCGGCCCCGGCTTGGTGACAATGATCTACGAACCCGCCGACGGCAGCGAGGAGATGCGCTTCGAGGTGCACAACTTCAAAGGCCCGGGTGTCGCGCTTGCCATCCACAACACGCGCGCTTCCATCGAAGGCTTTGCGCGCGCCAGTTTCAACTACGGCCTGCTGCGTGAATATCCGGTTTATCTATCGACCAAGAACACCATTCTCAAAGCCTATGACGGCATGTTCAAGGATGTCTTCCAGGAAGTCTTCGACAGCGAGTTTCGCGACCGCTACGAGGCGCACCATCTTACCTACGAGCACCGCCTGATCGACGACATGGTCGCCAGTGCGCTGAAATGGGCGGGAGGCTATCTTTGGGCCTGCAAGAATTACGACGGGGATGTGCAGAGCGACATCGTGGCGCAAGGCTTCGGCTCGCTTGGATTGATGACGAGCGTGCTGATGAGCCCGGACGGTCAGACGATCGAAAGCGAAGCGGCGCATGGCACGGTCACGCGGCATTACCGCGAGCATCAGAAAGGCCGTGCCACCAGCACCAATCCCATCGCCTCCATCTTTGCCTGGACGCGCGGCCTCATCTATCGCGGCCGTTTCGACAACACGCCGGACGTTACGGAATTTGCGGAAACGCTCGAGCGGGTCTGTGTCGAAACCGTCGAGGCCGGCTTCATGACAAAGGATCTTTCGATCCTCATCGGTCCGGAGCAGCCGTGGATGAAGACACAGGATTTCCTCAACAAGATCGACAGCAATCTGCAAACCGCGATGGCTCGCGCCTGAGCCGAGAGGAGCCAAGCATGAACGATCACGACCAGAACTCGGGTCTCGGCCGGCGCGTGTTCGTCATGAGCAGCCTGATGACCGGCTTCACCATGGCGGTGGCACGCGCACAAACCGCCTCCATCCACACCGACGCCACCGGACTGCTTGCAGGCGAGGTGCAGATCCCGGTGGCGGATGGCCATCTGCCGGGATACTCCGCCAAACCTGCGCAGGGCGGCCCGTTCCCGATCGTCCTCGTGATCGAGGAAATCTTCGGCGTCCATGAGTACATCAAGGACATCTGCCGCCGCCTCGCTAAGCTGGGTTACCTGGCAGTGGCGCCGGAGCTCTACGCCCGCATCGCCGATCTCTCGAAAATGACCGATCCTCGCGAGATCGTCGCAAACGTCATCTCCAAGGCCCCGGACAAACTGGTGCTGAGCGATCTCGACAGTGCGGCGAACTGGGCGGTGGCCAATGGCGGCGATGCCAAGCGCACCGGTGTTACCGGCTTCTGCCGCGGCGGCCGTGACACCTGGCTCTACGCCGAACATAATCCGGATCTCAAGGCCGCGGTCGCCTGGTACGGTCCAGTCAAAACCTCTGTCTCGACAATCCAGCCGCACACCCCGCTCGATCTCGCTGCCGGTCTGCGCTGTCCGTTGCTCGGCCTCTACGGCGGGCGCGACGACAGCATCAAGCAGGCGGATGTACAAGCGGCTGCCGACCGGGCGCGTGAGGCAGGACACCGCGTCGAAATCAAGGTCTTCCCCGATGCAGGGCACGGCTTCCACGCCGATTACCGCGCTACCTACAATCAGCAGGCCGCGCAGCTTGGCTGGGATGACATGCTTGCCTGGTTCAAGCAGAACGGCGTCGCCTGAACGCCTGACTTGAGCTCGATCAGCGCAGAACAGGCCGTCGCCCCGGCCTCCAAAGCCGAAATCAGGCGTGTGTTCGTCGGCCTCATGCTGGCACTCGCGCTCGCCTCGCTGGACGGCAACATCGTCGGCCCGGCCTTGCCGAAGATCGTCAGCGATCTCGGCGGCCTCGCCCACCTGTCCTGGGTCGTGACGGCCTTCGCGGTCGCGTCGACCGCCAGCACGCCGCTCTACGGCAAGCTGTCCGACCAGTTCGGCCGCAGACCCGCCTTCTTCGTCTCCATCGGGCTTTTCCTGGTCGGATCGGTCACCTGCGGCCTGGCCCGGACCATGCCGCAGCTCATCGCGTTCCGGGCGCTCCAGGGTCTCGGGGCCGGCGGGCTGCTGACACTCTCCCA
>CAZZVF010000370.1:0-3295 GCA_964657355.1 uncultured Buchnera sp. | reverse complement strand
AGGCGGTATTATACCGATGAGCGGAAAGGCTCATCGGTACCAGGCTACGCTTGGCTTGGACGCGAGTGCCCTTCGCTGAACGCCGCCCGACATTGCAGCCACCAACAGCCAAGGTTCGATCCCCAAATTGATGGCGATATGAGACCAGGCGCACGGTGCCACATGCCGGTCGGCCAGCAGATAGACGATTGCCAACGCGGCCCCGAGCGCGCCTGTCGCCAAGACCGATCCGATCGCCACACGCAGGTTTCGCGCGAACAGGCCCCACACACCATGCACCAGGCCGAATGCCAGCGCCGATACGATCACCTGCAGCGCCAGTGCCGCGCCCAGGCCCTGCACCCAGTCCATCAACTGTCGCCGGAACCACACCTCCTCCATGGTGCCGGTGATGAGCGCGAACACGACGGCCAGGAGTTTTAGCGGATGCGGCTCGAAGAACCGTTGCCCGATCAGCGGCATGCCGCGTATCGCGTAGAGTATGTAGGCGGCCGCGACAGCGAACGCGGCGCACCATGCCGGCCAGACCGAAGCGGGCGTCGTCGCCAGCCGCCCGAGCAAGCCCGGCCGCGAATAGGCGAACATAAGTGCCAGCGGCACGCCTTCCGCGAACCCGATCCCGAGCATGATGACGGATGCCTTGCGTATGATGGGGTCCATCTGCGTCCTCCGCATTGGGGCCGTGCTGTCGCCGGGCCGTCCACTTGCAGCATCCTGGCACGGCTGGCGTCGTCATGCCGGCCAGCCTTGCGGCGGCCTGGGTGTGCGTCGGTGTCTGCGCGCGCCGCCGGCCACCCGGCGCGCGATACTGATGAGCAGAAAGGCTCAGCGGTATTGCCTATCTTCTGCCCGGCGTGGTCACGCTAAAGCCAAGGTCTCACGCCTAAGCGCATCATTCGACCGAATGGGATAACCTGTCGGATAAAGATGCTCGCCAAAACAAATGAGTTAGAGCTTGTTTCCGATCCACTTTGATCGGAACAAGCTTTAATGAGAGGCTATCGAAATCTCTGGCCCGAGCATGCGAATAGCATCCTCTTTGGAGGCAGTGTAAATCACGCCTGCACCGCCGACGTCCAGATCCCAGGCACACCGTTTGCCATCGCTTGTAATCAGGTATCCCGACAGAGAGCAGCCCGTAATGATGGCGCGCTCCTGAAAGCCATCCTTCGGGACTTCGATTGCGTGTTTGAACCACAGTGCCACGCGTGAACTCGACACACTCATGCTCGAACACGACTTAGCCACTTGGGAATCCGCTTTGGAAGCTACGGTGTAGACCCCCGTCTTGACCACAACGACAGAAACGATTGAAATCGTGGACGGTTTACTTGAAGCCGGCGATGCAATAAACAACACATCCAAAAGTAGTGCAGCCAAAAGTAGTACAGAACCTGAGCGTCTTACCATTTCGCCGTCTCAGCTTCGTGCAGGTTCTTGTATGACACATCAGGGTGGCGAAACACTTCCATCATCGGGACTTTTAAGAGCGTTTTGAGTTGTGAGATAAGCCAACGTAGAGACAAATTTTGCTGATCTGTGACCGCCTCAAAAGGGCTGTTGAGTGCGCCGCTGAGCGTAGCGCCTACTAACTCGATGCCGATAGAGTCGTCGTTCGATGGGAATCGAGCAGGATAACTCTTGGCGTTCTCGGCTTTATGGACCGCGTTGACGTGCCATGCTCGGATGTCCTTCGTTTCAACAGGCGAGCACTTGTTTTCAAGAAGGCATCTCGGCCTCAACTTGCCCACGTGCCAGAGCTTCCAAAATATTGAGCCTGTCTGGTATATCGTTCTGTCCTTGTCGATTAAGAAATGTGCTCCGTTCGGAGAAGACGTGCCATAGCTGTTGAATGTCGCCTGCAGAGTAGGAGCGTCGGTTTGATGGACAATAATTCCGTCAATCACCGTCATCTTGCCATGGTTTAGCGCGGGAAAGGACTTTATAGTGACATTCGCGTCTATCGCCCATCCACCAGCATCAACTTGCATCGACCACCCGATATGAGACTGCGTTGGCAGCGCACGCGGCTCCCGACTTCCGGACTTCGTTTTAGCACCGCTTCTATCAACCTGCCAACTTGTTCCAGTAAGGAAGCTGCCGCTTCTTGCCCCCATCTGGTGCGCTCTGTGCAAACACGTGTCGATGCAGCTCGGGCGCACCTTGGTGCCGAACGGGCTTGGCCTTGCCCACCCTCAAGCCGCCAGCGTGAGCCGCTTTAACCATGCGGAGAGCCGGTGGCGGCGGAGTTCGGTGCGGGCTTTGGTGTCGTTGGTCATGTAGTTGAGTTGGACCGAGTGCCTGGGGCCTACGAACTGGCGGTGTCCGTGCCAGGTGGTTGGGCCGTTCGGGAACACCAGCAGCGTGCCGCGGGTGGGCGGGACTTCGACGCTGTAGTCTTCCAGGTCGTCCGGGTTTTTCAGCAGGCGCAGGCAGCCTTCCTGGCGGCTGAAGCTGTCGTTCTCCGGGTTGAGATAGACCAGCGCCGTGACGCGTTTGGCAACCGAATCCTTATGGATCTGGCCGTCTTTCTCGCGCGTGTAGAGGCGTGCCGTGAGCATCGATGGTGCATCGTGCAGGTCGAGACCGAACTTGGCGGCGATCGCGTTGCGTAGGCGGGGCGCTTCGAGTTCCTGCATCACGGCCCGGGCGGTAGGACCCAGTTTGAGGGCTTCAGGCGGAAACGACCCGCCGCGGCTGAGCTTCGGAAGCTCGGCATAGACCTGCTCCAGCGTGCCAGGCGGCACGAAATCGCGCACCACGACGTGCGGAAACGGATCGCCGGCAACCGGCGTCGCCTCGAGTGCTGCGTAATCCAGAAGGGCCGCGTCGCCGCGGAAAACTGCTGTGTTCATGCCGAGGGAAATACACCGCGCGCCCGTCGCTGCAAGAGCCAACAAGCGGTTACCGAAGGCGGATTAGGTCTTGTTCCAGTGGTTGTCGCGGACGATGGCATCGGTCGACAGCAGATGGCCGCAGCCTCTGACCGGAATCGAGGTGTCCGGCATGTAATTTACATGCGAAACCGGTCGGTCATTGAGGCAGGTGGCACCGCTTTCCACCGGTCGGGCCTGGGCCACGGGAGCCTTCAGGAGCGGTGCATTCGACACCCCCAGTTTCGCGGCACTCGCGGCTGTTCCGGCCATGGCCATTGCGGCAAAGGCGGCGGCGAATACGACTTTCATGAGGCCTCCTTAGTCGCAGTTGTATGACATGCGAGCCCATAACGAGGGTGCCTGACCCCTGGATTGGTGAGGTCGCGAAACCTTGATCTACGATGTCTGAGTTTGTGCGA
>CAZZVF010000369.1:0-3298 GCA_964657355.1 uncultured Buchnera sp. | reverse complement strand
TTAGAGCATCATCCGACCGGACGGGATCATCCGTCGGATAAAGATGCTCGCCAAAACAAAGCGCTAGAGTTTATTTCCGATCCACTTCGATCGGAAAAAGCTCTAGCTGATTGCGCACGCGACAAGGAAACCTGGTCGTGCGCTTGCAATCGCTTGTCGAGTGGGCCTTCACCGTGGCTGCAGCCATGTCGCTTGTTTCAGTAGCAGATAGCCCAGGATCACCATGACGGCTGCAAGGATGGCCCACACCAGCATGCCAATCAGGAAGGCGCGGTCCAGGTCGTTGCAATCGCCGCCATAGCAGGCGGTGGAGACGCCGATGGTGAGGAAGACGATGAGCGGAATCGCGCCGGCTACCATTGTCCAGATTATGGCGCGCAGGGCGGCTACGGCTTTTTGGCCGCCGCCGGAGCGGCGGGAGGTCAGGACGTAGCGGCGCAGGATTTCCACCGCGATCATGGCGAAGACGCCGACCATGAGTATGGTTGGGGCGGTCAGTGCTACGGGTTTGCGGGCCAACTCCGATAAGCCGATCAGGAGGGCTGACACCATCAGGTAGACGGGGAGATCTATCCCGATGCCGGAGCGGAACGAGTCTTTGAAGCCGATGCGAAGGGGGGAAGGTTCGTCGGGGATCATGATTTGTGCATTGCCGTGACATGGAACGTGTAGTTGCGGATTTTCTGGGCCATGCGGGCGCGGGCTTCGGCGCCGTCATCCTTTTCTTTTAGGAGGAGTAGCAGGCCGGGCGGGATGAGGACGCGGGAACCGGCCTGGGCGCCCATGTAGGTCGCCAATTTCTGGCGGGCTGCATCCGCGCGCTTTTTGGCGGATGCGCCCACCTTGGCGTAGCGGGCGGCGCGCGAAGACTGTTCGGAACGGGCTAGGGCATCGGGGGCTGCTGCTGCCGCCGCTGTTGTTCTGGCCAAGCCGTCTGCTGCGCGGTCGGCGGCGACACCGGCCTTGATGGCTTTCGTGCCGAGTTCAGCACTTTCGAGGACGACCTTTCCTAAGCCCCAGGCGGCGTCGGGGAGGGTCATCAAGGCGAAGACGCAACGGGGGTAGAAGGTGGCCGATTTGATCTGGTCGGCTGCCTCGTCATAGCCGGCGAGTTCGGTGCCGTAGGCTAAGCCGTCAGAGACCAGAAGAGCAGCGCCGCCGATCATGGCGATCAGGCCTAGGATTTCGAGCGGGCCGAAGCTCACCAGGACGAGGGAGAGGCCGATGCCTACGCCGTCCATGACGACCCCCGCGGTGTCGAGTTTTCGATCGGGGCTACCGAAGGCGCGCTTGTAGAGGGTGGTGATGCCCTGGTTGATGGCCCTGCCCGCTTCCAGACTGCGCTGGCCTTCGGCGATTTGGCGCTCGCCCTCCTGCTCCATGACGCTGTTGAACCAGGCCAGGATTTTCTGGCCGGCGCCTTTGGGCGGAGCGACAGGGGGTGGGCTTGGGCGGCATTCGTAGACGATGCATGCGCCCTCGCCGTTGGCGTCGTAGGTGGGTGGGCGCAGGGTGTAGAGCGTGCCTCCGCCAATCCAGGCTATGCCGAATTGCGGGTCGAGGACGTCGTCGGTGAAGCCGGAAAGGTTTTTGTGGGCATCGATGGCGTCGTCGAATGGTCCCCAGATTGCGGACATCCCAGATCTCCAAATGGTCCAGAGGGAATGAATAGGGTGGATTAAAGTTGCGTGAGGGGATTGATAATGAAGCGGCGTATGGTGGGTGAGCAGGAGAGATCCAGCACGCCATGTCAAGGGGGTGACGGCGGCGGATCATTGTCCGGTGTCGGTCAAGCTGCGAACACCGTAGAGACCGCCTGAGTATGCGACGGCGGTCGTCCAACGCTGTCCTGCGCTACGGTGCTCGCGCGGAGATCTTGAACGCGGTTCATGCGCCGCTCGCAGGCCCGATCGAAGTTGTCGCGAGTTCCACCCTCAGCGGGCAGAGTGATGCGCAGCAAAGGCGACGCGTCCATCGCTGGAGTTAATATGAAGCGTAGCCTGATCTGCACCCAAGCGGGGACGACAAGCGTGCGCGCTTAGGGGAAGATGCTTCCTGCGCCATGGTGGAAGGAAATGACTGACCAGGAAGAAAGCTGATTTGGCCTTTGTCGTGCGAAGTCTGCAGGACTGCCTTTCCGATGTTGCGGCGGAAGGCGATGGAGCACGACTGCGTCACGTGTTCTCCGAAGCCCCTGCGACGATAGCCTTGCCGCCGCTTGCCGTCGGCAGTTTCTTTTTGGAGCGCATGGCCGTCCGCGAGCTTCCCGGAGGCGTCTCCTGGCGGGACACGAGCTATCAGGCATTCGCAAGCCCCATGTTCGTCCTGAAGGACGCGCTGGTTCATTCCTCGGCCGGCATTCTCGCCGTTGGCAACACCGTCATCGAGGAGACGCTCGTTCATACTTCGCCAGATCGTAATCATTTCAGTCGCGACGGAAGCCATATCGAATTCAGGGGCGCGCGATCCCAAAATCTGCCGGGCAGACACGTGGGTCTGCTTTCAGGAGCGAGTCGGAATTACTTCCACCTCATGATCGATTCGATAGCGAGACTGGCTGTGCTTGAGAGTTCGGGCCTGGATCGGCGAGGACGTCTGCTTCTGCCAACGAGCTTGCCGATTGCGGATGAAATTCTACAGCTATTGCAATGGAATGGGGACAGTGTCCGACACGTAAGCGACGACGAAACTTTCCTGGTAGAAGAGCTGGTTTTGCCTTGGACCGTACACGGCCAATCCTGTTACCATCCTTGTATCAAGAAGTTCTTCCACGGACTTTCAAAAAGAGTGCCGGTGAGATCAGAACAGCTACCGCGCAAACTGTATCTCTCCCGCACCACTTCTAAAAACCGACAGCTCCTGAACGAAGTCGATTTGATCTCCGAGCTGGAAAAACATGGCTCTACGGCTGTAAATCTGGAAGAACTTAGCTTCGAAACTCAAATTCGACTTATAAGAGGCGCCGACATAATCGTGGCACCGCATGGTGCCGGATTGTCGAATATGATTTTCGCGTCTCCTCATACACGGTTTCTAGAGATCATGATGGACTCCTATGTCAACTGGTGCTTCAGACGATTGGCTGGAATGCTGTGTCTGACATATGATTGCGTAATTGGCAGAGCAGTCGGGGACTGGAAAGAGCTCTCGCCGCAGGTTCATGGAAGCAAGTGGTTTGTGTCGATTCCGCATGTTATTGCTGCTGTGGATCAAATGGCCCGCCAGGTCCGATGACAGAGACTATCGTAACGCTGTATCGGCCGGTTGGACCGGAGGAACTGGATCTCATCCGGCAGAG
>CAZZVF010000368.1:0-3299 GCA_964657355.1 uncultured Buchnera sp. | reverse complement strand
CTGGAAAGTGGACATTTCACGTGCCCTCAGTCCAGGCAGAGGTCAAATAATGCGCTGCCGAGACATTTTCCTTTTAGAAAATTACGCCAAGCTCGAGCAGGCCGCGGACCTGGTCACGCCGGTCGTAGGCCGAGGAGAAGCCTGAGCCGGGAATGATGCTGGCTGCGCGGACGTAGGAGGCTTCGGGACGAACGTAGAAGCGGTCGAAGGTGAAGGTCGGCGTGACGGTGAACGAGACGGCTTTGCTGCCGGCGCCGTAGCCGAGGACGTTGGGCGCGCCGTCGGCCGTGCTGCCCGTGGTGCCGACATATTCGAAGCGGCCGGCCAGCGCGAAGCCCGGTGTGAAGGTGTAGCTGGCAAGCACGGCGCCGCCATAAGTCCAGGCTTCCTCGAGGTAGCCGAGTTGCGCGTTCTTGCCCGTATGGGTCGCCTGCACATACGGCGTGATGGTCCAGGGCGCGCTATTGTAAGTATAGATAACGTTGTAGACTTCGCCGTTGTTGAGCGGCAGCGAGGTCGCGAATTCCTTCGAGTAATTGGTATGGCCGAGGTTGCCGCCGGCCACGACCGACAGCGTGTTGGTCGGGTTGATCGTCCACGCCGCCGATGCGGACAGCCAGTTGTAGCGGTCGGAATAATAGCCGTCGGTGTATTGCGCGGCGAGTGCGACGGGGCCGAGCGTGTAGTTGACCTGGGCGCCTTCCTGGACAACCGGCTCGAGGTTCCACAGCAGGCCGCGCTCGATGTTCATGTTCTGGTAGGTGAAGATGCCTTCGGCCCCGATCAGGGTGGGCAGCTTGCCGCCTTCGATCGAGAAAGTGTCGGTCGGCGCGAATTTGGCGAACGCCACCGGCACGACGCTGAAGAAGTTGTGGAACGTGTTCGAGGCGGAGGCGGGTGCGTAGCTCGCACCCAGGACGGGGAAGCTGTAGGCGCCGACGTCGACGACGAACTGGAACATGCCATCAACCTTCTGGATGATGACCTGCGCGTTGCTGATGTCGGCCCGGACGTCCTTGTCGCCGGGGACGGCGTTGTCCTGCGCGATGCCGAGGCCGGAGCCGATGCCGGTGACGTAGATCTTCCCGAGCGGGCCGGCATTGAACGAATAGGGCGTGGCGTTGAGCGACAGGGTGCTCGACATGGCCGGGAACAGGAGGCTGACGGCGGCGGGCGCCGCGGGAGCGGCTGGCGCTGCGCCGGCGGCCGGGGTCGGCGGCGGCGTCGCACCTGGCGTCGCAGCGGGGGCTGCTTGCGCGAGGGTGATGGTTCCGTTTGCGGGCGCTGCATCGTCGGCCAGTGCCGCCGTTCCGCCGGCACCGAGCATGAGTCCGGTGACCGCGGCTAGGGAGGCAATGTTGCTCTTCATGATGGGATCCTTGGCTCCGTGTCAGCAGCGCTGCGTCCGGACGACGCTCACGCCTGCGCGAGTGGCCAAGCACGCGCCGTGCCACTTGCGGAACGCTTCTCTCCGCTCGCGGCATAAAGGCGCCATACGAAGTTCGTGCCGATTGGCCTATGTGGCCCAGGGCGCGCGGCTTCAGGCGGTCATAGCCTCCCGCTTGCCAGCGCCTCTCGCAGCACAGTCTCGACGCGGGCGTTGTAGCCTTTGCCGGTGGCGCGCACGCCTTCGACTACATCGGCTGCCAGGCGAAACCCGATATGCACTTTCGGGCTCTCGGCCGGCGGGCGGCCGCCTTTGTTCTTCCAGGCGGTGTATTGCTCGGGGAACCCCTCTTTGAACGGTTGTGCACGCGCGAAATCCTCCGATCCTCGCCGTAGTCGTGGCGCCTGGATAACAAGGCCTTGCTGCGCCACGACCGCGTTGACCATCGGCGCAGGGATATGGTGGGCTTCCGCCGGCCGCATTTTCCTCCCAATGCGTGAAAGGAGTAGCCTTTGGTTCGCTGGCTCTTCGGCATCGTCGGCATCGTTCTGCTGCTTGCAGCCGTGGCGACCGCATTGTCGATCCGCAGTTTTGTGGCCGGCGCCGCGCAGGCGGATGGCGTCGTCGTGGCCCTGGCATCAGGGGGCAGCCATCCGCGGCTTCGCTTCACCGCGGCCGATGGCACAGCGGTGACGTTCTCCGGCAACGGGCTGATTTTCGGCTACGCCGTGGGCCAGCATGCGGCGGTGCTCTATAGCGCGGCCAGCCCGCAGACCAGTGCCACATTGCAGACGCCCGGCTCGCTCTGGTTCGCACCGATCCTGCTGCTGGCGATCGGGCTTGGCTGCCTGTTCGTGCCACTGGGCGGATGGTTGTTCTAGCATGCTCATCGTGACGGGGTGCATGACGTGATCTTGAGCAGGCGATGCTGAATAGAACATCGTGCTGGTCTAGTCTTTGTTTTAGCAACCACTTTTGGGACTTCGGATGAGGAATTCGAAGTCATGGTAATCTGAAGTTATAGTGATCTACTGGAAGGAGAGTGCGATGTTGATGGTGACCGAGCGCAGCAAGTGGACATTCGACACGTCTGGCACCGGCGGCATCGGCGTGGGGTTTGTCGCGGCCGAAGGCGGCGTGATCAAGCTGAGCGATCCACAGAACCAACCGGTGAACCTGAAGCTGGCGGCGATCGGCGTGGGCATCTCGGAGGGGTTCAAGTTCCCTAAGATCGGCAAACTGCCGGTGCCGAAGATAAAGGGCCAGCAGGTTGGGGGAGCGGCGGCGCCCACCTTCTTTCCCAATGCCGGCCGGATCTGGAAAACCTCCGCCTGCAACACGCCGGAGTTGACGCATGAGGATTTCTGCGGCCCCACGCTGTTCGGCGAGATCGGTGCCTCCATCCTGATCGCGGGGACCGGCAATGCGATGCTGCTGGGCTTCGACAAGGTGCTGTTTGCCGAGATGATGGCGACCATCACGATGCCGGTGGTGAGCGCCATGACCGTCGACCGTGCGCTTGCGAGTGCCAAGGCGGTGCTGGTCTCTGCCGGTGTTGCGGCCAGCCCCAGCGCGCAGGCCGGTGTTGCGGCCTTTACCGGCTATATCTGGTGATGCGCCGCTTGCTGAAGACCCTCGCGACGCTGGGCATGCTCGGTGCTTTGCTGTTGCCGCGCCCAACCGCGGCGGAGGCGCCGGTCAGCCCGATGATGGTTGTTCTGGTAGACGACGCCGGCATTCGCAGCGCGGCGTATTCCGCTCTGGGAGGCACGATCGTGATCTCGCGCAACGATCCAGGCCATTCCGCTGAACCGGCCGCCGATGCGATCGCACCCGACCGGGCCAACTTGGCCTTCGAACCGCTCCTGCTTGGCGACAAGGCCCTGCTGGCGTGGCTGGCGGGATCCGGCCC
>CAZZVF010000367.1:0-3307 GCA_964657355.1 uncultured Buchnera sp. | reverse complement strand
GAGACGGGCGAGCGGCTCTCGATGATCGGCCTGGGCGGATTCCATCTCGCCAGGCCAGGCGGCCTGAACGCCGACGAAGCGGTCAAGCTCGCTCATGCCGCAATCGACGCCGGCATCACCTTCTGCGACAATTGCTGGGACTATAACGGCGGCGAGAGCGAAAAGCGCCTCGGCGTTGCGCTGTCGCAAGGCGGCTACCGCGAGCGCGTCTTCCTCATGACCAAGATCGACGGCCGCACGGCGAAAGCAGCCCAGGACCAGATCGACGAAAGCCTGTCACGCCTCAGAACCGATCACCTCGACCTGCTGCAATTCCACGAAATCATCCGCCCGGACGATCCGGAAAAGGTCTTCGCACCAGGTGCCGCTTTCGAAGTCGCGTTGCGCAACCGCGAACACGGCAAGATCCGCTACATCGGCTTCACCGGGCACAAATCCCCCGCCATCCACGCCCATATGTTCGCCGTCGCCGACCAGCACGGTTTCCACTTCAACACCGTACAGATGCCGCTCAACGTCATGGACGCGCATTACGACAGCTTCGAACACACCGTGCTGCCGATAGCCCTCGCACACGGCACGGCCGTGCTCGGCATGAAGACGTTCGGCGACCCGTTCATCCTCGACAGCAAAGTCGCCTCGCCGATGGAAATGCTGCATTATTCCATGAGCCTGCCCACCACGCTGCAAGTGCTCGGCATCGACACCATCACCGTGCTGCGCCAGTCGCTCGAAGCGGTGAAAACCTACGCACCCTTCACCCAGGAACAACGCCTCGCCATCCTCGCCAAATCCGCCAAAATCGCCGCCGACGGCAGCACGGAACGCTACAAGGTCTCGCACCATTTCGACGGGACGATCAACAATCCCCATTGGCTGGGATAAAGACTCTTTAGTTCAGGCCGGTAACATCTCTGTTCCGGCGCCGCTCCGATACCCATCCGGATGCGCCTCTCGCCAGGTAAAGGCGTGCCGCACGATATCCTCCAGCGCCGCGTATTGCGGTGACCACCCGGTCTCCCGGCGCAACTTGTCGGATGCCGCCACCAACACGGCAGGATCGCCGGCCCGACGTCCCGCAACCCGCACCGGAACCGGACGCCCGCCGACCTGCTCCACCATGCGGATCACTTCCATGACCGAGTGCCCCGCGCCGTTCCCGAGGTTGTAGGTCACCGACCGCTCGTCGAGCTGCATCAACGCACGCAGATGCGCGTCGGCCAGATCGCTCACATGGATATAGTCCCGCAGACACGTGCCGTCCGGCGTCGCATAATCGTTGCCGAACACGACAATCTCCGGCCGCCGCCCCAACGCCGCGTCGACCACCAGCGGTATCAGATGTGTCTCCGGGTTATGATCCTCGCCCAGCCTGCCTTGCGGATCGGCCCCCGCCGCATTGAAATAGCGCAGGCAAGCGCTGCGAAACCCATGGATCTTGTCGGCCCATGCCAGCGTGCGCTCCAGCATCAGCTTGCTTTCGCCGTATGGCGATCCAGGTTCGATGCGCTCGCCCTCGTCGATCGGAATGCGCTCGGGGTTGCCGAACAAATTCGCCGTCGACGACAGCACAAACTTCTTCACGCCGTGATGCACGCACGACTCGATCAACCTTATGCCCCGTGCCGCATTCTCGATCAGATACAGGAACGGCAGCTGCATGCTTTCGCCGACTAGCGACAACGCGGCGAAATGAAACACCGCATCCCACGGCCCGTTCGCCAACACCATGTCCAGCCGCCGCACATTGGCGAGGTCCGCCTCCACCAGTTCGACGCCGTGCGGAACCGCCTGCCGGTGCCCTTGCCGGAGGTTGTCGTAAACGACGACCTCGTGGCCCTGGTCCACCAGCGCCAGCACCAGGTGGCTGCCGACATAACCCGCTCCGCCGGTGACCAGATACCGACCCATTGCCCCACTCCACGCTGCTACCCTTTGCTAGCAGAACGCCGCCCTTTCCGCAGGCCCTGCGTTTGCCCGTCCGCAGCATCGAGCACGATACAGGCCGGCGCGTGATCGCTCGCATCCGGCTCGCCGCGCACCGCGCGGTCCACCCCCGCGTCGCGCAATCGCGGCCGTAACGACGGGCTCAACAGCAGATGATCCAGCCGCATGCCCCGGTCGCGCGGCCAGCGCTCCCGCATGTAGTCCCAGAACGTGTAGAGTTTTTCGTCTGGATGCATGGTGCGCAGCGCATCGGTCCAGCCGCGTTCGAGCAGCCTTGCAAACGCCGCCCGGCTTTGCGGCTGCACCAGCGCATTCGCCGCCCAGGTCCTGGACGGATAAATGTCGAAATCCGTCGGCACCACGTTGTAGTCGCCTGCCAGCACCACCGGCGCCCCGCTCGCCAGCAGCGTATCCGCATGCGCAATCAGCCGCTCGAACCAGGCCAGCTTATAGGCGAATTTCGGCCCCGGCTGCGGGTTGCCGTTCGGCAGATACAGCGACGCGATCAGCACGCCCTGCACCGCCGCCTCCACATAGCGCGCCTGCACGTCTCCCGGATCGCCAGGCAGCCCGCGCCGTGTCAGCACCGGCTCCGCATTGCGTGCCAGAATGGCCACCCCGTTCCAGCTTTTCTGCCCGTGCCACACCGCGCCGTATCCTGCAGCCTCGATCGCGGCGCGCGGAAACTCACGGTCGGTCGCCTTCAACTCCTGCAGGCAAACAACGTCCGGCGCCGCCTGCTCCAGCCACGCGAGCAGATTGCCCAGCCGCCGGTTCACGTTGTTGATGTTGAACGTCGCGATCTTCAAGTTTCAGTTCTTCGGGCCACCCACCAACGGACTCACATTATAGGAAAATCCCCAGCTGACCGGCAGGAATTGCTGGATGTGCTGGTTGAACCAGAAATAGGTCTGGTTGATGCCGGAACGCGGCACATACACCACGTCGAACGGCGCCAGCCGCACGTCCGCCGCAGGGTCGTCGCCGCGCGTCACCGCCTCGTAATTGGTCGCGAACACGTCCGGCCTGTCGTTGGCGCCACGACGCAGGATGATGACGTGCGACCGGTCGCCGGCCACGCGCAACCCGCCGGCGCGCGCAATCGCCTGGCTCAACGTGAGCCCCGGCCCGGCCGGCGTCGTGAATTCGCCGGCGGCCGCCACTTCGCCCGCCACATAAATGCGCATCGGCGACGCCGCCTTCACTTCCACGGCCAGTCTAGGGTCGCGCAGTTCCACGGCATAACCCGGCGTCAGTGCCGTCGCCACCTCCTCCGCCGTCTTGTCATACGCCATCACGGAAGTGGCCAAAGTCGTCGAGATGCGCCCGTCCGGTCGCACCGTCACGTCCTCGTCCAGTT
>CAZZVF010000366.1:0-3320 GCA_964657355.1 uncultured Buchnera sp. | reverse complement strand
GCCGAACAGCACGCCGCACGATGCCGCTAATTGGCACAAGGCCGGGACCTGCTCCGGGCGTTCGGACGGCTTTGAACGCGGCCGCGCCGCCAGCGCCACGCCTGCTGCGAGCACATTGCGACGACGTAACGAAAAGGGTTCGGCGGCCATGGCGCACTCAATCACGCGGCTTGCGGCAAGGCAAGACATAACGAAGCCGCAACGTATTGACGATCGGCCGCGCTGCGCTGTAACGCTGTGGCGCAGGTGCCGGGACGATGAACAGCGCCACCTGGGCGGGACGGGCCGATCGCGATCTTGCGCAAGGAATACCGCACCATACAGGCGTTGCGCGGGCTTGCCGCGTTGCAGGTGGTGGCGTTCCACACGCTGGAAGCCGGCACGCAGCGCCTGCGCCCGGGGGGTGCATGGCCGAACGGTGCGGCCGGCGTCGATCTATTTTTCGTCATCAGCGGCTTCGTCATGGTGCTGGCGAACGGCGGGGCACACGCTGGAATCCGGCGGCGCGCCTGGACATTCCTGCGGCGGCGGCTGGAACGGATCGTGCCGCTCTACTGGCTGATGACGGCGCTCAAGATCGTCTCGGTCGCGGCCGTACCGGGTTTCGTGCTGCGCTCCACGCTGGGCGCCGGCAGCATCGTGGCCTCGCTGCTGTTTCTGCCGGTGCGCGACAGGTGGGGGCATTTCGGGCCGGTTCTGCCGGTCGGCTGGACGCTCGATTTCGAGATGCTGTTCTATGGCCTGTTCGCAGCCGCATTGGCCTTGCGCATGACGCCTCTGCTGTTCGTCACACCGCCGCTGCTGCTGCTCGCGTCGCTGCATGGCGGCACGGGCAATGCCGCGTTGCTGTGCGATCCGATCGTGCTGGAATTCGTTTTTGGCGCGATACTCGCGAGCTTGCTTGGCCGCGGTGTGGTGCTGGACGCACGCCTCGCGATCCCGCTGGGTCTGGTGGCCTGCTGCATGCTGCTGCTGCTGCCGTCGCACGTGCTGCCTGTACGCATCCTGCGCTGGGGCGTGCCGGCGGCGATCATCGTGGCCTGTGCGGTGTGGTTGGAGGACAGGCTGCACGCGATCCTGCCGACGGTGCTGCTGCGTCTCGGCGACGCCTCGTATGCGATCTACCTCAGCCACGGCTTCGTGCTGGCCGTCTTGCCGCTCCTGCTCGTTCATGCCGGCGAGGCCGGCCGCGCGCCGGCACTGCTGCTCGGCGCCGGCCTCGCCGCGAGTGCCGCTATGGGCTGGCTGGTTCATATCGCGGTCGAACAGCCGATCCTCGCCGGTTTGCGCCGTGCGCGCGGTGCTGCGATGCCGGCGGCCGTGCCGGGTGCCGCATGAGTGCGGTGCGGCGCGTCATCGTCGCGACGCTGCCGGCCAACATCGTGCCGGCGCTGGTGTCGGTCGCCGCCATCGCGCTCTACACCCGCCTGCTCGATCCTGTGCAACTCGGTCGCTACACACTGATCTTTTCGGTTGTGATGGCGGCGCAGACGGTGCTGTTCACCGCCCCGGCACTCGCCGTCACGCGGTTTCGCGCGGTGGCCCACGCGGCAGGGGGCGACGCGGCGTTGCTTGCGAGTCTATACGCGGTGTTCGCCGGTCTCGCTGGCATCGTGCTGGCGTGCGCAGCGTTGTCGATCGTGGCGTTTCCGGCGTGGCGCGAGGCCGCGGCACTGGTTGCCTTGGTGCTGGTGCTGCGCTCGCTGGTGGCGATGAACCAGGCGGTGAACCGGGCACGCGGCGCGATCGGCCGCTACACCGCCATCGAGTGCGCCCACGCGGTGTGCGGGCTGGCGGCCGGCGTGGCATTGGTGTGCTGCGGATTTCGCACCGGCGGCGCGCTGCTGTGGGGCCTGGCGGCGGCGGCCGGAGCGTGCGCGCTGCTCGACGCGGCACCGCTGCTGGCGGCATTGCGGACGCGGCCCTCCGGGGCTTGGACCAGGCAGGTGACGGCGTTCGCCTGGCCGCTTGCCGGCGCCTACGCGGTGACCTGCGCGCTGCAATATTCCGACCGCATGCTGGTGGGAGGGCTCGCCGGTGAAGCAGGGCTCGGCATCTACGGCGTGGCGTTCAGCCTGGTGGACCGGCCGGTGACGCTGATCTGCACATCGGTCACCGCGGGCACGTTCCCGCTCGCCGTGGAGGCGTATGTCCGCCATGGGCCGGAAGCGGGGCGCCGGCAGGCGGGTCAGAACGGCGCCATCCTGATCGGGCTGGCACTGCCGGCTGCCATCGGGCTGGCATTTGCGGCCCCGAGCATCGCGGCCGTGCTGGTCGGGCCGGTCTTTCGGGGCGGCGTCGCGTCGCTCATTCCCGTGCTGGCGGCGGCGGCGTTGCTGCGCGGTGTGTGCACGCATTTCATCGATCACGCGTTCCACCTCGCGAAGGCCTCGCGCACCATGCTCGGTGTCTATGCGCCGTGGGCCGCAGCCGCCGTGCTGCTGAGCGCGTGGTCCGTGCCGCGTTTCGGCATGCAGGCGGCGGCCTGGTCGGCGCTGATCTGCCAGGCGGGTGCTGCGGCCACGGGATGGTGGCGCGCCCGCTTCGTGTTGCCGCTCTGGTTGCCTGCGGCCGAGATGGCGAGGATCGGCTTGTGTGCCGCCGGCATGACCGCGACCCTGCTGCTCGCCTCGGGCCTGCCGGCGGATGCAGGCGGGCTCGGGCTGCGCGTGTCGCTCGGCGTCGGTTCCTATGGCGGCGGCGCGCTGCTGCTCGACCTCGGCGGTGTCCGCAGGCTGTTGCATGCGCGGCTGAGCCGCCCACGCGCGGTCGTTCCGTAGGGTCGTTCAGTAGGCGTTGCCGGAGGCGAGCAGGCCGGCGGCGGTACGCAGCAGGATCGCGAGGTCGAGCGCGATCGACCAGCGGTCGATGTAGTCGAGATCGAGTGCGACCCGGCGCCGCAGCTTGTCCGGCGTGTCGAGTTCGCCCCGGCAGCCGCCGATCTGCGCGAGGCCGGTGATGCCCGGCTGCACCCGGTAGCGCTGGTGGTAATGCGGCTCCAGCTCGGCGAGCGGCCGGCCGCTGACGCGGGTTCCAAGGGCGTGCGGACGCGGGCCGACCAGCGACATGTCTCCCGCGATGACGTTGAACAGCTGCGGCAGCTCGTCCAGGCTGCGGTTGCGCAGGAAGCGGCCCGCTTTGGTCACCCTCGGGTCGTAGCGTGCGGTCTGCTCGCTGCTGGCTTCATCCTCGAGATGGACCTGCATGGTGCGGAATTTGACCATGCGGAACACCGTGCCGTGACGCCCGGTGCGGCGCTGCAGGAACAAAGCAGGGCCGGGAGAGTCCAGGCGCACCAGGATCGCGATGCCGAGCAGGAG
>CAZZVF010000365.1:0-3323 GCA_964657355.1 uncultured Buchnera sp. | reverse complement strand
ACCACCCATCACCAGACTGAATAGGGACAACGTCCTTGGTAGCGACAGCTAGAGCCCGCCGGCGTCAATCTTCAACGATGTTGTGAACATCGGAGGCGCGCTGCGAGCCGTCGCTGAAACCGTAGCCGGCGCGATCATACGCGCAAACCCGCGTCACCGCGGCTACCTGCTTTTGCACATGCCGCCAAATCATGGAATCACCATCAGCGCCCGCGTCGAGAATGACAACCGGCAAGCCACGGCCCAGGCAAATCATATCAATCCGCCTTGCACCGTCGATGGGCACCAACGTCTGGGGATGATGGCAATGGCCCGGCATTGACCCGTCGATATGTTTCCGGCCCCGGGGTCACAAAGCAATAGCCAGTCGCAATCAAGACTCGCACAAACCGCTCCCGGCGTTCATCCAATCCTGACAGCACAGAAACTCGGCATGGTTCGATTTGACTGGTCGAACACGACATCTGACGTTATCGCGACAGCGCGCTTGGGCGGCATGAATGTTTTTGCAGCCATGCCGTCCAAGTCGCCTCGGCTTATTGTTGAATTGCGGTCACGAACGTGCCCCAATTTGCGAAAGTGCCCCGCGGGTAGACGGCAGGATCCGGGATCATCTCGTTTGCGGTGTAGTACAGGCCCGTCTCCGCATCCAGCACGGCAGACGCGAAATCACCCCAGCGGCCGACTTGGCCAGGATTGTGCGGTTTACCATAGCCAGTGAAGCCGTCATCCGATGTGGCACCCTGGCCAGTCACGGTAATGGTGCCTGGCCCATCCGCATCGCTAAACGAAATTACGGCTGAACTTGGGTAGCCACCAGGCAACGCTTTGTTTGGGTTGGTGATGGTAACGCCTATGAAGCCGTTGCCGTGCTTATCGAGTGCCAGGCCCGGGTAGGCGATGCTGTAGCCGTCCGGTGGAACGATGTAGCCTTGCTGCTCAATGCGCGGCTGCTTTCCGTGCGTGGTCACAACGAAGTAGGCGATATTGTCGACCGGAAGGCCCTTGCTGTCGACGGCACCGGTCGTCAATGCGGCATAGAGATGGCCGCGGGCCATTTTTACATTGGCGCTGAAGGAATTATAGCCACCATCCAGCATCGGGGCGGATGTCGCATGCTGGCTTTTGCCATAGGGTCCGATGACGTCCGGCTGTGTCGATGGCACGGTGCCGGTGTAGGGTTCGGCAGGCAGGTCCTTGTAGACCGCGGTCAGCGTCGACGGCGCCGTAACGATATTGAATGTGTTCCGGATCTGCCAGACCCTGATCTTTGTCGAGCCATTATAAGCGTTGCGGGCGGTCATGAAGAATTCGGTGCCGCCATTGTCCAGATTGAACGGCTCGCCTGGCGCGGGCACCGCCGGTTGCACCACGAAATCGTGGAACACGAAGCGCACAGGTGTGACGTCGTGGCCCGATACCAGGCTTGCTTTCGGCAGAGCATAAACTGCGGCGGCAACAAACCTTTGGGCACCGAACAGGTCAGCCGTGATGTAGAAACCGTTGGCATCGTATCCCACTTGCGGGTAGTCCGGCAGGCACCCTGATTTCCCGCAGCCCTTCAAGTCACTGCTGGCGGACGGGACGAAATACACCTTGTAAATGCCGGTGGGATCGCTGGTTTGGCTTACGGCCAGGAAAAAACCATAGCCGAGTGGGCCGCTGTCAGTCAGTTCGTCGACAAACCAGCGTTGCACCGAGGGGTCGAACGTGATGTGCGGATCGGCAAGCTGGGCGACAGCTCCGGAGTTAAAGAAAGTGGCGTTGTTCAAAGGGGCCGTCAGAGCCTGGCCACCCTTGAAAAATTGGATCGTATTGTTCACGATTTCACCGACTACCCCGCCATTCACCGCGAGGCCCTGATCCGGCGGTTCCAGCTCGACGCCGGTGGCCGCGAGATTGGCGCCTTCGTAGATACCGGTGAACCCGCTGACGCTCGAGATCCGCTGCGATCCCTCCACTGAAACCGTTTGTGCAAAGTGGTGTAGCGCCGACGTCGGCGTCCTGACTGTCCGCTCCTCACGTCCATCGGGCAGTAAACGCGGCCTGGGGGCGATGTGTTTGCTGTGGGCCAGCGGAGCGGAGGCTTCGTCGTTCTGTCTGGACGCCGCCGCGGCTGCGAAATCTATGCTGCCAAGGAGCGTGGCGGGCGTGGGCGATAGGACAGCCCTGACGCTCTCAGCTTGGAGCGAAGTGAAAGAAGCTGCCATCGAGACTAGCGTGCAACCGATGAGGCTGGCGAATGATGGGCGTAACATTTGTTTCTCCCGCGTTGTGCAGACAAAAAGCGAGGCAGATAAGTCGCGCTTCTGACAGCACGCTTACGATCATGCCAGAAGCGTCCTGCACAATACATTGCCACACTGCAGCGGCAACACCTTTCCGACAGACAGTAAATGGGCGACGTCGGCACGGTTGCCCATGCACGGCCACGGTGTCGTTCTGAGCGTCACCCGTTTGGAACAATACGATTCCCGCCGCCCTGTGACGTTAGCGTTTTGCCTCATCCGGCACGGCGGGGTACCTGGGAGCGCAGCACACGAATGTTTCACATCACGGCGGCCTCTGCTAAGCTCAAGCTCGTTTCCCGGGCGCTGAGATGCCTGATGCGTCCCGACTTTTCAGCCACGCTTGCCTCTATTTCGCCAAAACTGTGGATTCCACCATTCGTAATGACTGCTTCTCCTTTCTGGGTGACGTGCCTTGTTGCTGTCTTTCTGACCGGGTGCGCCCGTGCGCCAACGCCCGGTGTGGACCTCGATCTGCTGGCGGACAGGGCAGGGGCCGATCCTGCGAGGAGCCTCGATCTCATGCGCCAGCAGGGTGAGCGGCTTGCTGGCGTTCCCTTTTTCCACGGCAACCGAGTCGAGCTCCTGGTGGATGGTGCAGCCAGCTTTGACGCACTCGCCGAAGCACTCCGTTCGGCAAAACTGCGCATCGACATGGAAAGCTACGAATTCGACCAGAAGGCCGGTCTTGAGTTCTCCGAGCTTTTGCTTGCGGCACGCGAACGCGGCGTCGAAGTGAACCTGGTCTACGACGCCTGGGGAGCCGCCGGGACGCCGATCGCTTTATTCGACCGCTTGCGGCAGGCAGGCGCGAAGGTGCTGGAGTTCAATCCAATGCACCCGAACAATCGTGTTCCAATGGAACTGAACAAGAGGGACCACCGCAAGCTGCTCTGCGTAGATGGGCGGGTCGCAATCACCGGTGGCGTCAACATCAGCGCGGTTTACGAGAACACGCCTGGCCCACGTGGCACGGATCCTGAACGACAAGCCTGGCGTGACACGGATGTTCGCATCGAAGGCCCAGTGGTCGCG
>CAZZVF010000364.1:0-3328 GCA_964657355.1 uncultured Buchnera sp. | reverse complement strand
CTGGACCCGCCAAAGGCAAGCCTTTGGAATCCTGCTAAATAATGGTCCTTGAGAGGGGGGCAACGAGGCCTTGACCACAGCCATGTCGCCCCCCTCTCAAGGACCCTTAACTAATGGTTCTAAGGACTTGTCCTTAGCGGGGTCGAGGGGCAGAGCCCTCGCCTTACTCACCCCGCTTGACCGCGTGCGGGTGCGTGTTCGATACAACCGGATGGCGAAACGGATAGGGATTATGTCGTGACGACGGGCAGAGCCCTTTTCCTGCTCGACCTTGCTGCATTGGCTATTGCGTGGCCGGTGATTGTTCAGCTTGGCTGCTGGGAGCATGCCTGCCTTCGGGCGTCGCCTGATGGTTTCGGGACTTTTCTGTACCCCGTTGCCGATCTGGTCAGTTTGTATGCGCTGGGTTTGTACCGCCGCGACGCGATGATCGACACGCGTGAGTCGCTTGCGCGTATTCCGCTTGCGGTGAGTCTCGGTGCGTTGGGTACGGCGGTGTTGCTCGCCGTTCTGGCGCCTTGGATCGGCACGCCGATCAACCGCGTCCGGTTATTTTCAGGTGCCGTCATTGCTTTCTGCGTTGCCGGCATCGTGGCGCGGCTGATGTTTTCGCTGTTGAAGCGGAACGGGTTGTTCCAGCGCAAATTGCTCGTGGTGGGTGCCGGCACGCGTGCGTGGGACTTGCTGTGCATGTTGCGCAACGAGGGCCGGCATCCGCATTACGAGGCGATTTTCGTGCACAGTCCGGATTACGGGCCGACCGATGCGCGTCTGGTTGCGGCCGCTGACGGCAGCAACGTCAGGATCGAGTTGGACGACGTCTTGCAGGTCGCGCGCAGGATCCGGCCGGACGAGATCGTGGTGGCACCGGACGAGCGCCGTGGCATGAAGCTCGACACGTTGTTGCTGTGCAAGAAGGACGGTTTTCCGATCGTGCAGTATCTCTCGTTCCTGGAGCGCGAGATCCGGCGTGTCGACATCAGGCGCGTCGAGGTCGGCTGGCTGTTGTATTCGAACGGGTTTTATTTCGGCCTGATCGACAACATGCTGAAGCGTCTTTTGGACGTGCTGGCGAGTCTGTTCATGTTGATTCTGTTCACGCCCTTTCTGGCGGCGGCGGCGATTGCCATCAAGCTCGATGACCGTGGCCCGATTTTGTACAGCCAGGAGCGCATTACCCGTAACGAGCGGCCGTTCCGGATTTACAAGCTGCGCACCATGCGCACGGATGCGGAGGCGGCGGGCGCCGTCTGGGCGGCGGCGAGGGATCCGCGCATTACGCGTGTCGGCAATTTCCTGCGGCAATCGCGCATCGACGAGATGCCGCAATTGTTCAACGTGCTGCGTGGCGACATGTCGCTGGTCGGGCCGCGTCCGGAGCGGCCGAAATTCATTCAGGAGTTGTCGGAGGTGCTGCCGTTCTACAACGAGCGGCACATGGTGAAGGCGGGGCTTACCGGCTGGGCGCAGATCAACTATCCCTACGGCGCCTCGCTCGACGACGCCCGGTCCAAGCTCAGCTACGATCTGTATTACGTGAAAAATTTCAGCATTCTGTTAGACATGCTGATTTTGCTGCAGACCCTGCGGGTCGTGTTGTGGCCGAGTGGGGCACGGTGAATGCGCAACGGCGGTTATCCAGCGTGGCTTTCCCCCGCTACGGTGCTCGCGAACCCGCGCTGGGCGGCACCAAGAGGTGCCTCTGGCTCGCCGCCCCACGTTCACAGGGATGTGCTCAAGCCGCCGCGTATAGCGTGTAATCCGTGGCGTAGCGGTCGCGGATTGCGGCCCGAATTTCGTCGTTGAAGAAGTGCGCTGCCGGCGGATAGCCGTTGTCGTAGCCCCGCAGCTCGCCGGGCAGCACGTTCCAGGCGCGAGGCAGCGTGCAGCCATCGTCGTAGGGCGTGGCGTGCGTGTCCGGGGAATGGATGTGCTGGCGGATGCTGGTTTCAGGCTCCATGCCGAACATCGTGTTCAGGTAGAACATCGTGTCGTCCAGGCGCTCGCAGCGGCCGACATGGGCGTAGATCGACATGTCGGTGCCGCATAGCCGGTGCTGCGGCACCCAGTGCACGTCGCATTGCGCGTCCGACAGGGTCGTGACGTAGCGTACAAACTCGGCAAAGCTGATAGATCGTTCACGATCATACGGGATACCGAGCAACGCCTGCGCGCCGCGGACGACACCTGGAACGATTTCGGCCATGGCGGCATTGTGTTCGGCCGGCCGGACGATCTTGTCGAGATAGGCGCTGACCAGCCGGCTTTCGGGATCGCGCAGCACGACCACGCGCGCCGGGTTGCGTGCGATCGCCACTTCCACGCTCACGTCGCAGATCGCCGTCGCGTAGAACTCATGGATCGTCAGCCTGCTTTCGAGGTATTTCTCGCGCAACGGGCTGTTCATCACGAAGGTCGCCTTCAGGATCGTGCAGGCGTTTTTCGATATTGCCGTGTACTGCACGCCGCGCCACAGATCGGCGAAGCTTAGTCCCGGCACATAGCGGTAGTCGATCGCGCTCCTGAGGCCGGCATTGGCACGGTAATTCTCTACCACAATCAGGTGGCTGAGATCGTTCACCTTCAGTCCCGCATCGATTGCCGAGCTCAGTTCGCGGCCCGCCTCCTGTTCGCGCCGTGCGGCAAGCAGGGCCACGCCGAGCATCCGGTGGAGTTCGGACGGCACAATCTTGAAACGGGTTTTCGCCGTTTCCAGGTGATCGATGGCTTCACGGTGATGCCCGGCCAGGAGCGACATGCGGCCGAGGGCGGCGTCGTAGGCGGGCGGCACGGCGGACCAACTGCCCCGCATATCGGTGAGGAAAGCGAGTGCCGCGGCAGGGTCGCCTGCATCGGCCTTCGCCTGCGCCGCTTCCAAGACGCCCCGGGGTGTGCCTGCCTCGCCCGGCCCCTCATCGGCTGCCATCCGCCGACTCTCTTGTCTGTCCATCCCAACCATACTGTGCGCCACAACCTGAAGTTGTATTGGAGATGCGGTTCTAATCAACCTGAATCGACGGGACGAAACGCGTTGCTTGCCCGACGCGCCTTTGCGGCAACGCTCGCCACGCGCGCGCTATGCGGCCTCGTCGCCGCGAGCCGTGCCATCGTGCGGCATTGTTAGCGCGGCGGGCCGGGAAATCCAGCGGCTGGCCTCGCCGAACATGAACGCGAGGATCATTGCGGTCGCAGCCGTGCCGAACAGCAGGCCGTAATTGCCGGTGGTCTTGAAAACGTAGGAGAGCCCGTAGGCGCCGAACACCTGGCCGACGGCGAAGCAGGTCGTGGCGATGCTCCAGGCATGCGGCGCCGCCTCGCGCGCCAATTC
>CAZZVF010000363.1:0-3335 GCA_964657355.1 uncultured Buchnera sp. | reverse complement strand
CTGGAGTGGGGCGGCCTGGAGCAAAGCGGCGGCGGGGCGACATCGGGACAGGTATGCAACCAATCCGCACGATGGCACACTCACCGTTGGACGGCCTTCGCAAGCGGGTCATGCGTCTGAACCGGCCATAGAGCCGGCAGCGGGGAAACAGCAATGGACGATTTGACGAGCACGCATTTGCGGGCGGACCCAGCCTTTCAGGAACTCGTACGGACACGCGGGCGGTTCGGCTGGACTCTCGCGATCATCATGCTGGTGATCTATTTCGGTTTCGTCGGCGTCGTTGCGTTCGCACCGGCGTTGGTGGGCACGCCGGTCGCAGGCGTCATGACGCTGGGCTTTCCGCTCGGTCTGCTCGTCATCCTGAGCGCCATCGCGCTGACAGGCCTCTATGTCGCGCGCGCGAACAGCCGCTTCGACGTTTTGACGCGCCGCATCGTCGCAGGCCGCGGATGAGGGCCGTGCTGAAAACACGCATTGCGGCGCTGGGCGGCGTCCTGGCTGCGATGACGCCGTGTTTCGCGTCCGCAGCCGATCTCGCAGCGGGCCCGGTCGTAAAGCAGCCGACCAACTGGACCGCCATCCTGATGTTCGGCTTCTTCGTGCTGCTGACATTGGCGATCACCGCCTGGGCCGCACGACGCACGCGCACCGCATCGGATTTCTACGCCGCCGGCGGCAACATCACCGGCTTCCAGAATGGCGTGGCGATTTCGGGCGATTTCATGTCGGCCGCGTCGTTCCTCGGCATTTCGGCCATGGTGTACACATCCGGGTTCGACGGTCTGCTGTATTCCATCGGCTTTCTCGTCGGCTGGCCGATCATCATGTTCCTGATGGCCGAACGTCTGCGCAATCTCGGCCGCTACAGCCTGGCCGATGTCGCGGCGTATCGCCTCTCCGCCGTGCCGGTGCGCAGCTTCGCCGCCATCAGTTCGCTCGTTGTCGTCGCGTTCTATCTCATTGCGCAGATGGTCGGCGCCGGCCAGCTCATCCAGCTGCTGTTCGGATTGAACTACAGCACCGCCGTTCTCATCGTCGGCGTGCTGATGATCCTCTACGTCACCTTCGGCGGCATGATCGCGACGACCTGGGTGCAGATCATCAAGGCGTGCCTGCTGCTGCTCGGCGCCAGCTACATGGCGTTCGCGGGCCTGGCGCATTTCGGCTTCAACCTGAACACCATGTTCCAGGCCGCCGTCGATGCGCATGCGAAGCACGGAGCGATCCTGAGCCCAGGCCTGCAGTTCAAGAACCCGATTTCGACGATTTCGCTCGGCATCGCGCTGATGTTCGGCACCGCAGGGCTGCCGCACATCATGATGCGCTTCTTCACCGTCACCGATGCGCAGGCGGCACGCAAATCGGTGTTCTGGGCGACAACCCTGATCGGCTATTTCTACATCCTGACGTTCATCATCGGTTTCGCCGCCATCAGCATGGTCGGCTCGAACCCGGACTACGTCACCGGCGGCGTGGTGCATGGCGGCGGCAACATGGTGGCCATCCACCTGGCGCACGCGGTCGGCGGCGACGTGCTGAAAGGCTTCGTGTCGGCCGTCGCCTTTGCGACCATCCTCGCCGTGGTCTCGGGTTTGACGCTGGCCGGTGCGACCGCGGTGAGCCACGACCTGTACGCCAACGTCATCATGCGCGGCCGATCGACGGAAGGGCGCGAGGTGTGGGTGTCGCGCATCGCCACGGTCGGTCTCGGCATCCTCGCGATCGTGCTCGGCCTCGCCTTTGAGAAACAGAACGTGGCTTACATGGTGGGGCTCGCCTTCGCAGTCGCGGCGAGTGCGAACTTCCCGGTGCTCCTGCTCAACATGTATTGGAAGCGCTTCAACACCGGCGGTGCGGTGCTCGGCGGCTGGCTCGGCCTTATCTCGGCCGTGGCGCTCACCGTGCTCAGCCCGGGCATCTGGGTGAAGGTGCTCGGCAACCATGCGGCGATCTTCCCGTACGACAGCCCGGCGCTGTTCTCCATGCCGCTCGGCTTCATCGGCTGCTGGGTCGGCAGCCTGCTCTACAAAGGGCGCGAGGCCAACGCGGAAGCAGCGCGCTTCGAGGCGCTCTATGTGCGTTCGCAAACGGGCATCGGCGCGGCCGGCGCCACCGTGCATTAGGCGGGCGCATCCGGGCGGGCGCGCAGTGAGTCTGGTGTCCTCGCTTGCCCTTCTTTAATGCCGTGCCACGGCGTCGCCACGCTCATGCCCGGAAGCGGACGCGGGGCGCGCCTTACTTCATGAGTGTCCGGCGATCGTGCCAGGAAACGAGGAACACCGACCATGACGAACATTCGCAGACTGGTTCTGGCAGCTTGCCTTGCCGCCGGATACGCGCTTCCGGCAATGGCGCAGATGACGAACCCTGAGCAGCCGCAGCCCACGCCGGGCATGAGCGCCCCGACTTCCACAACACCGCCCTCCAGCGCCCCTGCTTCGACCGGCACGTCGAACGACCCGTCGAACGACACGGCGACGGATTCGGCCGCTCCTAAGAGTCACACCGCGAAGACGAAGAAGGCCTCGCACAAGCATCACACGACGCATGCGAAGCCGAAGACCGTGACGATGGACCCGGTCGGCACGACGACGCCGGCGGACGGCAAGACGGATACCAGCCCGGCAAAGCCGCAGACGAAGTGATTGCGCGACGAGCCCGGTTCAGCTTCGGCCAATTCAGCTTCGGGTTGGGCCGGGCTCGGCATCGGCATTGAGCAGGCGTTCGACCAGGCCTGAGATTTCCGCCAGCTTGAACGGCTTGCGCAGGAATGCATCGTAGCCGGCAATCCTGTCGCTGATGTTGGCCTCGGGAAGGGCACACATCAGCACAAACGGAACCGCATTGAGGTCGGGCTTTTCGCGCACCGCGCCGAGCAAGGCGGCGCCATCCATGACCGGCATCATCAGGTCGCTGATGATCAGGTCTGGCTTCGATTCGGCAATGCGCTCCAGAGCGTGACGGCCGTTCATCGCCGTAAGCGCGCGGTGGCCTTCGTCCTCGAGCAGCGCTTCGAGCAGTTCGCCTATCCCGAACTCGTCGTCAACCACCAGCACCGTAGCCATGGCATCATGCCTTCCCGGGGCCTGTGCGGGGGGCATCCACGGCTGCTGCGGCGGCTCCGTGGTCGCCGTCATCGGCAAATCCGGTCAGGATTCCGGTCGACCCGTCGAAGCCCGGTCCCAAATGCATTCCCCCAGTCCCGATCTCAAAGTTTCGCAGACGGTGATCAAACTCGCTGTCGCGAACTTTCATGATCGACAGCACGCGGTCGAGCTTTGCCTGTTGTTCAACGTAGCGAAGCAGGATCAGGTTTTCGGCGACCGGCGTCA
>CAZZVF010000362.1:0-3336 GCA_964657355.1 uncultured Buchnera sp. | reverse complement strand
GCGTTTCGAAAGTCCGCGGCGTCACTCCTTAAGGCTTCATGCATCCGGTGGTGCGTGTGCTCCGTATCTCCAACATGCGGCCGTGGCGCGCATGCACTATAGGAGAAACATCCGTGAAAGCCTTTACTTCAGTGCCGGCCATTATCATGGCGGCAGCACTGTCCGCTTGCGCCCAGCCGACCTCGCAATCGGCATCGAATATGCAGCCGGCGATGGCTTCGTCCGACGCGATGGCCGGCGCGCCTGCGTCCGACCCTATGGTCGGCGGCGCGGCTATGTATCCGCAGAAGACGATCATCCAGAATGCGGTGAATTCGCAGGATCACACGACGCTGGTTGCCGCCGTGAAAGCCGCCGGATTGGTCGATACCCTGTCCGGACCCGGCCCGTTCACCGTTTTTGCGCCGACCAACGAAGCATTTGCCATGCTTCCCGCGGGCACAGTACCGACGCTCCTGCAGCCTGAAAACAAGGCAACGCTGACCAAGGTGCTCACGTACCATGTCGTCGCCGGCAGGATGGATTCCAAAGGTCTGATGGCGGCAATCGCGGCCGGCGGCGGCAAGGCAGTGCTTACGACGGTGGCCGGGGTGCCGCTCACCGCCACGATGGGCGGCCCGGGCACGATTATCCTGACCGATGCCAAAGGCGGCACGGCCACCGTCACGATTGCGGATGTTTACCAGTCCAACGGCGTCATTCACGTCGTCGATCACGTGCTGCTGCCCGGCTGAAGCCGTGTCTTCCTGCAGGAAACGAGAACTCCTCGCAGCGGCATAAATTCCTGCTCACCGCCGCGTATCGCTCGTGAACGATGGCGCAGGCGACGACGACCGTCCGATCGGCCGATGCCTGACCCGCATCGGCCGATTTGCCGACCACCTGCCGAAAATGTATAGATGTCGGGTCGATGGTCCCGCGCGAGCGGGTTAATAGGGAACGCCGTGCGTCCTGGCTGAGCCTGCGGGTTCGGGGACAAGTCGGCGGCTGCCCCCGCAACTGTCAGCGGCGAGCGATCAGCCCGTCCGGTCGTTCGCAAGGACGCACCGGGTCACTGGACCATCCGGTTCGGGAAGACAGGGTCGATGGCGATCACTGCCCCAGGCATCCGTGCCGCGGGCAGCGAGCCGTGAGCCAGGAGACCTGCCCTCGTCGCACCAACCAACGCTGCCGGGCGGGGTGCACCGGGGGCAGGAGACGATCGATGCCTACCATTGCCGACGGCGCAAGCCGCCGCCTGCGTGCCATTGCATGCGCCCTCAATCTCCGCAGTTTCGCCACCTGGCATGGCGGCCGCGCATGACCGTCGCGAGCAACCTCGGCTTTCCGCGCATCGGCAGGCGCCGGGAACTGAAAACCGCGCTGGAGCAATTCTGGGCCGGCAAGCTCGATGCGGCGGGGCTCGAGGACGCGGCGGCGGCGCTGCGCACGACCCACTGGAAACTGCAGTCGAGCCTCGGCATCAGCCACATTCCGTCGGGCGATTTCTCGCTCTACGACCATGTACTCGATACCGCCTGCATGCTGGGCGCCATTCCACCCGGTTATGGCTGGTCGGGCGGTCCCGTGTCATTGGCCACCGGCTTCGCCCTGGCGCGTGGTGCGCGGGGCACGCCGGACGAATGTGAAGCCCGCGTCTCGCCCGGACTTCCCGCACTCGAAATGACCAAGTGGTTCGACACGAACTACCACTACATCGTGCCGACCCTCTCGGCCGGCCAAAAATTCGCGCTGACGTCGAACCGGAAGCTGGACCATTTCAACGAGGCCAAGGCGATCAATCTGCGCACCCGGCCGGTGCTGCTGGGTCCCGTCAGCTTCCTGCTGCTGTCGAAAACGACGGATGGCTCGGACCCGCTCGATCTGCTGGAAGGTTTGCTGCCGGTCTATTCGCAGGTGCTGACGGAACTGGCGGACGCCGGCGCCTCCTGGGTGCAGATGGACGAACCGGTGCTCGCCCTCGATCTTTCCGAAAAGGCCAAGGTTGCACTCGGGCTTGCTTACGGCCTGTTCGCGTCGCACCGGACGCCCGATCTCCTGCTCACGACGTATTTCGGCCCGCTCGGCGGTAATCTCGCAACGGCGTTGCGGCTTCCCGTGGCCGGGCTGCATGTCGATCTGCTGCGCGGCGCGAGCGACCTCGATGCCATTCTGCAGGACCTGCCCGAGGCAAGCTGGCTGTCGCTCGGCATCGTGGATGGGCGCAACGTCTGGCGCACCGATCTGCGCGCCGCCCTGGCCACGCTCGCCCGCGTCACCGCGGCCCGAGGCAACCGGCGGCTGATGGTGGCGCCGTCCTGCAGCCTGCTGCACGTGCCGGTGGACCTGGCACAGGAAACCAGGCTGGACCCGCAAATACGGCAATGGCTGGCCTTTGCGGCACAGAAACTGGGTGAGGTGAGAACGCTCGTGCGCGGCATCGACGAAGGCGAGGATGCCATCGCCGCGGCTCTGCAGGAGAGCGATCGCGCGCAGGCGGCACGACGCGGCAACGCGCGTGTGCATCGTACCGACGTGGCCGAACGGCTGGCCGATATCACGCCGGCGATGGAGCGGCGCGCCACCGCCTATCCCGAGCGGCGCCGGACGCAGCAGGCCAGGTTCGGCCTGCCGCTGTTCCCAACGACGACGATCGGCTCGTTTCCGCAAACACCGGAGGTGCGGCAAGCACGCGCGGCCGTCACGCGCGGCGAGATCACCCAGGCGGCCTATGACGAGGCGGTGCATGGCTGGATCGACGAGGCGGTGCGTTGGCAGGAGGAAATCGGCATCGACGTGCTCGTGCATGGCGAGTTCGAGCGCAACGACATGGTCAAGTATTTCGGCGAGCAGCTCGACGGCTACAGCTTCACCCAACATGGCTGGGTGCAATCCTATGGCAGCCGCTGCGTCGCGCCGCCGATCATCTGGGGCGATGTCGCCCGGCCTGCTCCGATGACGGTGCGCTGGTCCGCCTATGCGCAATCCCGCACCGGCCGCCCGATGAAAGGCATGCTCACCGGCCCGGTGACGATGCTGCAATGGTCGTTCGTGCGTGACGACATGCCCCGCAGCCTGGTCTGCCGGCAGATCGCACTCGCCATCCGGGACGAGGTGAGCGACCTGGAACAGGCCGGCATCGGCGTCATCCAGGTCGACGAGCCGGCGCTACGCGAGCTGCTGCCGCTCAAGAAGAAGGACCAGGCCGACTACCTCGACTGGTCGGTCGGGTCATTCCGGTTGGCGACATCCGGTGTTGAGGAGAAGACGCAGATCCACACCCACCTCTGTTACTCGGAGTTCGGCGTGGTCATCGACGCCATCAACGGGCTCGATGCCGACGTGACCTCGATCGAG
>CAZZVF010000361.1:0-3344 GCA_964657355.1 uncultured Buchnera sp. | reverse complement strand
CCCTGTCTACATTCGACCCTGCTTGCATTCGACCTCGCCGGCGGCTGCGACAGCATCAACAACAGAAGGTTCTTGCCGATGAATGAGCTCACCCACACCAGCGAGCAGCCGGACGGCCTTGAGGACGTGACCAATGCTGCCGTGTCGTCGCAACCCGGCGCGCCTTCCAGCGATGCAACGGACGCTTTGAGCAGCCAGTCTGACGACACAGCGGCCACCGACCGTTTCGCCGCGAAGCTGCAGCAGGATGCGCGCTCGTGGACGGCGCGTGAGAACGATGCGTCCGACCGCGCCGCCGATGCGGCGGCCGAACTGAGCGCCAAGCAGGTGAAGGCCGCTGTGACCGTGGCACGCAAGCGTACGAAGGCCGCGCCGAAAGTGGCCGTCAAGGTTGAGGACACCAAGGGCCGTCCGTTTTCTATGTCCTACGAAGGCGTCTCGAACGCACAATACATCGCCGGGCGCATAGCACGCGGCGCCCGGTGAACGTCGCACCAGGAGCCTGTTGCGGCACTGTGCCCCGCGGTTGAGCTACGATCCGGCTACCGTCAGGCCATCCGCAGTCGGCACCAAGTGCATCTGCGTCTCGTGTGCCACCCGGTTCTACGATCTGGGCCGGACACCGCCTGTCTGCCCTAAATGCGGTACGGAACAGCCGCCGCCGGTGCCGCGTACTGCACCCATCAAGCGTGGTCCACGCATGCGTCCCGTGTTCTCGGGAGGCAGGCCGGCCGCTGCGGAAGAGGAGGTCTCGGCCGACGAACCGAAGGTTCTCGATGCCGATGACGACGACGAGGCGGCTGACGAGGATGACGAGGACGAGGTCGATGAACTGCCCGACGAGGCGGAAATCGAGGACCCTGCGCCCGACGAACATCACTAGGCCGCCGTCACGAGGCAGTTGTCACGGGAACCGTTCTGAGGAGGCGGGAGCCTGGCGCTCCCGCGCCCCACGTTTTATCACTGTATCCGCGTCGCTTAACGGACAGCCCTTGTAGCGAAACGCTCAGCGGGACAGGGGCGATTTGTCCAGGATGAACTCGTTGGCGAGCGGATCGGGCAGCGTGCCTGCGCGCGTCCCCGCTGCGACCACCGAAAGCGGCGGATGCTGGGCTGCGAGGATGTCGCCGTATCTGGCGCTCCCCACTGGCCGGCCGCGTAACTCGTTGTAGAGGCGCACGAACTCGTCGAGACGCCTCGCCTCGGCAAGAGCCGCGTCGCGTCGTGTCATGGCCTCTCGGAGCACCGGCTCGTCTTCCATGTCTCGACGTTAGACCGCAGCCGTATCGAAATGCAAGCTTCGAGACGGATACGGAGACGATTATCACGACGCGATATGCGGCGACTGTCGGGCACCGTTCCGCGACGGTCGTTGATCCAGAGCAAGGCCGCCTTGTCTCTGGCCTTTCGCGGGCCGCACGGCCTAGTGTCGGGCCCGAATGCTGCCTAATCTGCCGAATCTGCTGACTCTCTCTCGTATTGCCGCGATTCCGGCCCTTGTGGCCCTGGTCGCGTTGCAGCGGCCGGCCGGCGATGTCGCAGCCTGTGTCCTGTTTTCACTGGCCGGCATCACCGACTGGCTCGACGGGCGCATCGCACGCCAGCACGCGCTGCATTCCGACCTCGGACGCATGCTGGACCCGATCGCCGACAAGCTGCTCGTCGGTGCGACGCTCATGGTTCTCGCCGGGGAGCACCGCCTGGCGCATCATGGCCTCTACCCCGCGATCGTCATCCTGTGCCGTGAAATCCTGGTCAGTGGCCTGCGCGAGTATCTCGCCGGGCTGTCGGTGGGGCTTCCCGTCACCAGGCTCGCCAAATGGAAGACCGGCTTGCAGATGGCGGCATTGGGCACGCTGTTAGCCGGCGATACCGGGGCTTGGTGGCTCGGCCTCGGCTTCCTGCCTGTCGGGTTGATCGGCACTGCGATGCTCTGGGTGGCAGCACTGCTCACGCTGGTCACCGGCTGGGACTATCTTCAGGCGGGGCTGCGGCATGTCTCGGCGGCGCCTGGGCGAAAGGCCGCGAGGAACCCGGGAAGTCAGGCTGCGGTGCGTCACTGAGCCAGGTTCTGCTGGGGTTCGCCGGCTGGTCCGGAAGCGGCAAGACCACGTTGCTGACCGGCGTGCTGCCGCATTTGCGCAAGGCGGGGCTTAGCGTTTCCACCATCAAGCACGCCCATCACGGCATGGAGCTGGATCGCCCGGGCAAGGACAGCTTCCGGCACCGCGAGGCCGGCGCATCTGAAGTGCTGGTGGTCGGCGGAATGCGTTGGGCACTGTTGCATGAATTGCCACCCGATGAGCCCGATCTTGCCCCGGACCTTCTGCAGCTTTCCGCCCGGCTCGAGCCGGTCGATCTCGTGCTCGTGGAAGGATTCAAGGCGTACAATTTCCCGAAGATCGAGGTATTTCGTCCATCTGTCGGCAAACCGCCGCTGTGGCTGGCGATGGCCGGGATCGTCGCAGTCGCCACGGATGAGCCAGGTGTTGCGGCCGGAGCTGGACGGCCGCCGGAGTTGCTCCCGCTCAACGATGCACCTGCGATCGCACGCTGGATTGCCGCATGGGCGAAAAGCCGGCGCACACGGACTTGAGAAGAGCGAGCCTGAAGGGCATGTTGCCGCCAGTCGTGAGCAGCGTCAGTGTTTCCGGGGGCCGCCAGAGCGGGCCGGGGAACCGGGCAAGCTGCTTCCACCGCCAAATGAGGAGCCGTTCGAGTCCGGACGCGCTCCAGCCGGAGCATCCAGAAAGCCATGCGGCGCCTCCCTCTGCTCGCAACCACGCTGATGCTGCCGGGCTTGCTCGGCGGCTGCGCCGGCTCCGGGTTCTATTCCTACCTCGGTAACACCTTCACCCTTCCGGGGGCCAACCCAAACATCGCGCCTGGCAGCAGCGAAACCTATGATAAGGTCCGCGCTAAGAGCGTGCCGGCGCAGGATCCGCCGCCGATCCTGTTCGAGGCTGGGGACGTGTGGCCAGGACCGCCAAAGCCGCCACCGACCCTGAAGGACCTGCAGCGCCAGCAGAACCAGGATGCAGGATCAGGCAACAGCAGCGACTACACGCCGCTGGCGCCGCTGCCACAGTTGCCCGGCTACGAGGTTCCGCAGCAGGACATCAGGCGTCCGCTGCCGCAGCAAGCGTTCCCCGGCGGCCTCGTGAACCTGCCGAACGGCACGGGCACCATCACCGGCGGCAATCGCGGTGTAAAAACGCTCAATGGTCCGACCGGCAATGGGAGCATCGTCGTGCCGAACGGCAACGGCACCAGCACGGTGATCGGGCCGAACGGAACCGTCAGCACCATTCCCACCCCGGGCAGGTAGCCCGGGTCTTTGTATC
>CAZZVF010000360.1:0-3352 GCA_964657355.1 uncultured Buchnera sp. | reverse complement strand
CCGCTGCAATGCCCCTATTGCTCGAACCCTCTGATGCTCGAACGCGCCGCGTCGGAACTCGGCACCGCCGACTGGAAACGCGTGCTCGACGAGGCCGCTTCGCTCGGCGTGCTGCAGGTGCATTTCTCCGGCGGCGAGCCGATGGTGCGGCGCGACATGACGGAACTGGTCGCCCACGCCAGCGCGCTGGGGCTCTACACCAACATCATAACCTCGGGCGTGCTGCTGGACGACCGCGCGATTGCAGGCTTGATGAAAGCCGGAATCGATCACATCCAGCTGAGTTTCCAGGATTCGGACGCAGCCGAGAACGACCGCATCGGCAACTACGCGGGCGGGTTCGAAAAGAAGAAGCTGGCTGCTGACAGGATCCGTAATGCCGGGCTTCCGCTGACGGTGAATTTCGTTGTGCACCGCACCAATGTGGCGCGCGTGCCGGACATGATCGCCATGGGCGAGGCACTCGGCGCCGAGCGCATCGAAATCGCCCATGTGCAGTATTACGGCTGGGGGCTGGTGAACCGCGCCGCCCTGCTGCCGACGCTGGACCAGCTGCGGACGTCCACGGAGGTGGTCGAGGCGGCGCGTGTGCGGCTGAACGGCCGCATCGTGATCGACTACGTGGTGCCGGATTACCATGCGACGCGCCCGAAGGCCTGCATGGGCGGTTGGGCGCGCCGTTTCATCAACATCAGCCCGGCCGGCCGGGCGCTGCCGTGTCATGCCGCGGAGACCCTGCCCGGGTTCGACTTCCCGTCGGTGCGCGACATGAGCATCGCCGACATCTGGAACCATTCCGAGGCCTTCACGCGGTATCGCGGCACGCACTGGATGCCGGAACCCTGCCGGTCCTGCGACCGGCGGGAAGTCGATTGGGGCGGCTGCCGCTGCCAGGCGTTCGCGTTGCTTGGCGATGCGGGGCTGACCGACCCCGCCTGCGACCTGTCGCCCGACCATGGCGTCATGGCCGCCGCACGCGGCGAGGTGGAAGCGTCGGACGGCGGCTTCGTCTATCGCAGGCTCGGCAGTGCCCCGGTCCATCCGGCGCAATCCAGCACGCTGGCGACAGCGCCCGTGCCCAGGGCGACACGGGATGCCACGCCTGTGGTGCCTGCGGAGCGATCCGGGATCACAGGATAACGGCATGCAGGGGCGCGCAGGCCTGATGCGTCTCGCGCTGGTTTTGGCGTTCGCCTCACCGGTGCGCCTTGCCGCGGCGGTCGGCGTTCCGGCTTCCGTCATGACCGAGGTCGCGCCGGGGGAGTACGTGCGGCCGGGGGAAGTGGCCGAGGCAGACCGAGACAATTTCGATGGCATTGCCAATATCGGCTTCATCGTCGGCCGCGACTCGGTGGCGGTGGTCGATCCCGGTGGCAGCCTGGCCGACGGTGAGCGCCTGCGCGCCGCCATCAGGCACGTCACCGGCCTTCCCATCCGCTACGTCATCATGACGCATGACCATCCGGACCATGTGTTCGGTGCCGGCGCGTTCGTGGCCGACCACCCCGTGTTCGTCGGCCACGCACGCCTGCCCGCCGAGTTCGCGCAGCGCGGCGAGTATGACCGCAAGCGGCTGGCGGCCGTGCTGGGCGACGCCGCCACCGGCCATGTCGTGGCACCCACGCTGCTGGTGCGCGATCGCCAGGAGATCGACCTGGGAGGCCGCACGCTGGTGCTGCAGGCCTATCCGGCCGCGCACACCGACACTGACCTCACGGTGCTCGATACCGTCTCGGGCACGCTCTGGACGGGCGATCTGCTGTTCATCGGGCGTGTCCCCGCAATCGATGGTGACGTGAAGGGCTGGCTGGCGGCGCTGGACACGCTGCAGGCCGTGCCTGCCGCGCGGGCGGTGCCCGGCCACGGTCCGGCGTCCGTGCAATGGCCTCTCGGGCTCGCCGACGAGCGGCGCTATCTGACCGTGCTGCTGCGGGATGTGCGGGCGGCGATCGCCAAGGGCGAGGACATCGATGCGGCCGTGCTGCATGCGGGGCAGAGCGAGCGCGTCCACTGGGCCTTATTCGACGCGTATAACGGGCGCAACGTCACGGTCGCCTACAAGGAGCTGCAATGGGAATGAAGCAGATGAAGCAGATGGGCACCTTGGCGGTGGCCGCCGGCTGTTTGATCGCAGGGCTTGGCACCGCGCGTGCCGAAGAGAGCGAGGCGAGCCGTGCGACCCGCTGGAAGGACGTCGCCGGAGCCCTGTTCCACGGCAAGACAATGGAGGACGGTTCGGCGATCCTGCAGCTCGACGCGCCGCCACGCGCGCTGGACGCGTCGCTGGTTCCGGTCAGCATTACGGTGACCGGGCCAGGCAACGTCGCAGCACTCTACCTCGTCATCGACGACAATCCTGCGCCGTTGGCGGGTGCATTCCATTTTGGCCCGGCGGCCGATCCGCGCGCGCTGAAGACGCGGGTCCGGATCGATCAGTATACGCTCCTGCACGCCGTGGCCGAGATGCAGGACGGCAGGCTGTACAGCGTGGCGCGCTTCATCAAGGCGGCCGGCGGCTGCTCGGCGCCGGGCGGCACCAGCCAGGCCGAGGCGATGGCGCGACTCGGGCGCATGAAGCTGCTGATCCGCGACATGCCGCCCGCCTCAAAAGGCGGCTCTGCAACGGAGACCGCGAAGATCGGCTCTGAAACAGCAAAAAGCGGCGGGGCGGTTGGGACGGCGACGGCCGAGTTGCTGATCAGCCATCCCAACAACAACGGCATGCAGATGGACCAGGTGACGCGGCTCTATACGCCCGCGCGTTATGTCCAGGCGGTGACGGTGAGCGAGGGGGGCCAGCTGATCTTCAAGATGGATGGCGATATTTCCATGAGCGAGGATCCGGCCATCACGTTTGGATTTCACCCGACGGGGGCGCCGGTCGATGTCGAAGTCGACGACAGCGCGCACGCCGTCTTCAAGCACAGCTTTCCGCTGGCGTCGCAGCCGAGCTGATCAACCGCCACAGCGCAAGTTGACCTCGGCTTCAGCGCGTTCCAGGCGCTGGCTTTCTTCCCTGGCGATCGGCGTGTCGCGGAACAGTCCGCCGCGCGGGCCGACGCCGGCTTCCTGCATGCTGAGGATGGTGCTGGCCTTTTCGTAATCGTCGTAACTCATCAGGTTGGCGATGGTGTCGATGCCGCAGGCGCAGCGATCCAGCAGCTCGCGGTGGAACCCGTTGGCGGCCATGCAGCCGATGACGTAGTCGGCGCGCGCCGAGGTCGGGTAGTCGTGGCGGAGCTTGTGCTGCGTCTGCGCCGTGCCAGTTTGCGGCTGCGTCTGATCCTGTGCCGCGGCAGGGCGCATCCACAGTAGCGCCGCGCACGTAGCCATCAGGCAGACGAACGAGGGT
>CAZZVF010000359.1:0-3370 GCA_964657355.1 uncultured Buchnera sp. | reverse complement strand
CCTTCATCGCTTCTCGCTGCCCCTTAATCGCTTACGGAGCCGAATATTGACACGCCGTATCGCTATCATCGGCGCCGGCCCCGGTGGGCTCGCGACCGCCATGCTGCTGGCAAGGGCCGGTGCGGATGTCACGGTTTACGAAAAGGCGCCCAGGGTCGGCGGCCGCTCCGCCACGATCGAGGCGACCGCGCCGGCCGGCCGCTTCCGCTTCGACATGGGCCCGACCTTCTTTCTCTACCCACGCGTGCTGGAGGACATCTTTACCGCGTGCGGGCTCGATCTCTCCCGCGAAGTCGACCTGATCCGGCTCGACCCGCAATACGATCTCATGTTCGAGGCCGGCGGCCACATCCGGGCCACGCCCGACATCGCACGGCTGCAGCAGGAGGTCGCCCGCCTGGCACCGGCCGATGCGGCCGCCCTGCCGCGCTTCATGGCCGACAACCGCGCCAAGCTGGCCGCGTTCCGGCCGATCCTGGAAGCCGCGTTCCACGGCATGCGCGACCTGGTGCGGCCCGACATGCTGCGCGCCCTGCCGACGATGCGGCCGCTGCGCACGGTGGACAGCGACCTCGCCACCTACTTCAAGGACGAGCGGGTCAGGCTCGCCTTCTCGTTCCAGAGCAAATACCTCGGCATGTCGCCGTACCGCTGCCCCAGCCTGTTCACCATCCTCGCCTTCATGGAATACGAGTTCGGCGTGTTCCATCCGCGCGGCGGCTGCGGCGCGGTGATGAGCGCCATGGCGCGCGTCTCGGGTGACATGGGGGTGGATTACCGCCTGGCCGAGCCGGTGCAGGAAATCCTGTTCGAAGGCCGGCGCGCCACCGGTGTGCGCACCGCCGAAGGCACCGAGCACTACGACGCGGTGGTCGTGAATGCGGATTTCGCCCATGCCATGCAGTCCATGGTACCCGACCGGCTGCGTCGCCGCTGGACCGACAAAAAGATCGGCAAGAAGAAATTCTCCTGCTCCACCTTCATGATGTATCTTGGCCTGGAAGGCATCGACGAGGAGCTGGCGCACCACACGATCTACCTGTCGAAGGACTATCGCAGGAACATCGCCGAGATCGAGGCCGGCCGCACGCCGCCCCAGGAACCTTCGTTCTACGTGCAGAACGCCTGCGTGACCGACCCGGAGCTGGCCCCGAAAGGCCACTCGACGATGTATGTGCTCGTGCCGGTGGGCAATCGCAACGGCGAAGGCATAGACTGGGCGGCGGAACAGGCGAAGTTCCGTGCCATGGCGCTGGACAGGCTGAAGCGCATCGGAGTACGCGACGTCGAGAAACGCATCCGCTTCGAGAAGGTGCTGACGCCGCATGAATGGGAGAACGATTTGTCGATCCATCGTGGCGCCACCTTCAATCTGGCGCACTCGCTCGACCAGATGCTGTGCTTCAGGCCGCACAACCGCTTCGAGGATCTCGACCGCGTCTATCTCGTGGGTGGCGGCACCCATCCCGGCAGCGGATTGCCGGTGATCTTCGAAAGCGCGCGCATCACCAGCCGGCTCATTGCCGAGGATCTCGGCTTGCCCGGGCATTGGAGCGGGCGTTCGGCAATGGCTGCACCCGATTATACGCCGGTGCTGGCGGAGGCGCTGTGATGGACGGATTGGACAGGCGCCCCGAGCCGGAGAGGCGGCGTGACGGCGCCCCGATCGCGGTCATCGGCGCCGGATTGGCGGGGCTTGCCGCCGCCTGCACGCTGGCGGCCCGCGGCCACCGCGTCATCGTGTTCGAAAAGAACGACTGGCTCGGCGGCAAGGCGGCGGAGTTCGAGCAGGACGGTTTCCGCTTCGACATGGGACCGACCATCCTCACCGTGCCGCGCGTGCTCGAGCGCATCTTCGCCGAAGCGGGCCGCTCGATGGCCGACATGCTCGACCTGCGCAGGCTCGATCCGCAATGGCGCTGCTTCTTCGAGGACGGCTCGGTGCTCGACCTCAAGCAGGACGTCGCCGAAATGTCGGACGTGCTGAGCGCCTACGCGCCGGGCACCGAAGCAGGCTATCGCGACTTCATCGGCATGTCCGAAAAACTGCATGAGGTCAGCGAGAAATTCTTCTTCTGGCGCTCCGTCGAGGACATTCGCGACACGCTGGATTTCAAGAAGAATTTCGACATCGCTACGTTGAAGGACGTGATGAGCCTGCGCATGGGCACCACGGTGGCCGGGCAGATCCGCAAGCGGGTGAAAGACGGCCGCGTCGCGCAGATGCTCGACCATTTCGTCCAATATGTCGGCTCGTCGCCCTACGGATCGCCGGCCGTGCTGTGCAGCATCGCGCACATGCAGACAAATGACGGCGTCTGGTATCCTATGGGGGGCACACGCGCAGTTCCGGTGGCGCTCGAAAAGCTCGCGCGCGAACTGGGCGTGGAATTCCGGCTCTCGACCGGCATTGCGCGCATCGACACGCAGCACGGTCTCCTCTCGGGCGTCGTCACCGAGGCCGGCGACGTCGTGAAGGTCGCTGCCGTGGTCTCGAACATGGACAGCGTGCGGACCTACCGCGAACTGGTGCAAGGCGCGCCGGCGGCGAAATTCGCCAAACGCTGGAACAACCGCGAGCCGGCCTGTTCGGGCGTCGTGCTGTATCTCGGCCTCGACCGCGCCTACGAGCATCTCGCGCACCACAATTTCGTGTTCTCGCGCGACCCCAAGGAAGAGTTCGACGCCATCTACGGACGTGGCGAGCCGGCGCCGGACCCGACCTGCTACATCGCCGCACCGTCGCGCACGGAACCGGGCGTCGCGCCGGAAGGCGGCGAGGCCCTGTACATCCTGGTCCACACGCCGTATCTTCGGCCGCATCACGACTGGACGAAGATGCTGCCGGACTACCGCCGCGTCATTCTCGACAAGCTGAAGCGCACCGCCGGAATGCCGGACATCGAACAGCGCATCAAGGTGGAACGCGTGCTGACACCGCACGACATCCACGAGCGGTATCGCGTACTCGACGGGGCCATCTACGGACTTGCCAGCCACGGCCGCATGTTCGGCGCCTTCAAGCCAGGCAACCGGTCGCGCGATCTGCCCGGTCTCTACCTCGCCGGCGGTGCGGCACATCCCGGTCCCGGCATGCCGATGGTGTTGATGTCAGGCTGGATTGCCGGCGACACGCTGGACCGCGACATGGCGGAGGCATCCTCGGTTCAAGCCGGGCTCCACACCGATCTTTCGCAGCCGGCGTCACGTGACCCCTGAAACGGCTGAGCGCGAGAGAGCGCCGGCGGCGGATCCGCTAGAGCATCATCCGACCGAAAGGGGTAACCCGTCGGATAAAGATGCTCGCCAAAACAAAGAGCCAGAGTTTTTTGCCGATCCACTCCGATTGGAAAATACCCTTGCGGAAAAT
>CAZZVF010000358.1:0-3374 GCA_964657355.1 uncultured Buchnera sp. | reverse complement strand
TGGTGAAAGCCCCGGTGGTCGAAGAGGTCTCGCATTAGGCCCAGCCGGCTATTTCAGTACCGAGCTCAGCTTCATCGCGATCGACGTGTTGCCCTTCACCTTCAGCTTGCCGGTCATGAACGCCATGGTCGGGTCCATGTCGCCCTGCATGATCTTCTCAAGGTTGTCCGGGCTGATCACGATGGTGCAGTCGGCGTCCTCGTCCTCGTGCGACATGGTGGCGGGAGATTGCGTGCCGTCGACGAACAGGCGGTCGTCGCCAAAATCGAATTTCAGCTTGCTGCCGAGTTCGCTGAACTTGTCGAGCCTGGACGCGAAAGCGGATTCGATGTCAGTCACGCTCATGATTTTCTCCCTGCCGAGGGCACCCCTTGCCCTGGTGCCGCGCCGGCTGCCGCAATGGTTAGCCATGCTGTCCGGACGTGTAAACCGAGGCACGGCGAACCGCGGAGCCGGCGCATGAGCCGCCAGGCGCTGGCGGGCGCCACCCTCTTCGTCCCCGCTGAACAGGGCGGATTTGCTCGCCTGGAAGACCACGCCGTGCTGATCGAGAACGGCACCATCCTCGCGGTGATCCCCAAGCGCGACGCGGCGGCCGCCGAGACGGTCACCCTGCCGCCAGGCTCGCTTCTCGCGCCAGGCCTGATCGACATCCAGGTCAATGGCGGCGGCGGCATCCTGTTCAACGACCGCCCCGATGCGGAGGCAGCGCGCGCCATAGCCGCCGCGCACCGGCGGCTCGGCACGACGTCGATCCTGCCGACGCTGATTACCGACACCGCAGAGGCGATGCACGCGGCGGCGCGCGCAGCACTGGCCGTCTGCGAGCCGGGCGGCGCCATTCCGGGCATCCATTTCGAAGGCCCGTTCCTCAGCCCGCAGCGGCCCGGCGTGCATCGCGCCGAGTGCATCCGGGCGATGGTCGACAGCGACGCCGCGTTCCTGGTGGCTTTGGCACAGCAGCTTGCCGGCACCGTGCTGCTCACCTTGGCGCCGGAATGCGCGGACTCATGGCAGCTGCAACACTTGTCGGCGGCGGGCGTGGTGCTGTCGGCCGGGCACACCGCCGCGACCTACGAGCAGGCGATCGACGCCGCTGCCCATGGCGTGAGCGCCTTCACCCACCTGTTCAACGCCATGCCCGCGATGGCCTCGCGCGATCCGGGGCCGGTGGCGGCCGCCCTGGTGTTGGACGAAGTCTATTGCGGCCTCATCGCAGACGGCATCCATGTGCATCCCGCCATGCTGCGCATGGTTCTCGCGCGCAAGCGGCCGGACCGTGTCGTGCTGGTCTCCGATGCCATGCCGCCTGCCAGCACCGATGCCACGGCTTTTATTTTGCAAGGCCGCACCATCCACCGCCGTCGCGGCCGCCTGGAGACCGACGACGGCACCCTCGCCGGTGCGGATCTGTCGTTGCTCGAAGCGGTGCGCCGCCTGGTCGCGCTGTGCGAAGTGCCGCCCGAACAGGCCCTGGCCATGGCCTCCCGCGTGCCGGCGACGCTGTTGCGGCAGGACCACCTGATCGGCAGCATCGCGCCGGGCCTTCGGGCGAATCTCGTCCTGCTGACACCCGGGCTCGACCTGATCGGCACCTGGCTCGGCGCTGTGTGGGAGGGCCCGGCCGGCGTTCTCGACAGCGCCGGAGTGCGCGCCGCGTGAGTGACGATGCCCCGGATTCCGCGATCGCCCGGTTTGCCACCTATGTCGCCGCACTCGGGCGAGGGCAGGGCCGCTCGCGCCCGCTCTCGCGCGACGAAGCGCGCGACGCCATGCGGATCCTACTCGCCGGCGAGGCGGACCCGGTGCAGCAGGGCGCCTTCCTCATGCTGCTGCGCTATCGCGGCGAGGACCCGGAGGAAATCACCGGCCTGGTCGAAGCCGCAGCGAGCGCCTGCGCCATTCCCGGCGCGCAGGCCGATCTCGACTGGCCGTCCTACGGCGCCGGCCGGACGCGCGGCGAGCCGTGGTTCCTGCTGGCTGCACTGGCCCTGGCACAATCAGGCATTCGCGTGCTGATGCACGGCAGCAACGAGTTCTCGTCGGGCTTCACCGTGGGCCACGCGCTTGAACGGCTCGGCTTTGCCGCTGCCGTCAGCAGGCAGGACGCCGCTTCCCGCCTGGCACACAGCCACTTTGCCTATGTTCCAGCTGCCATCCTGTCCCCGAAGCTCGACGAATTGCTCGGCCTGCGCCGCCTGTTCGGGCTGCGCTCGCCGGTCAACACGGTGGCGAGATTGCTGAACCCGGCGAACGCGCCGGCCGGCGTCGACGGCGTGTTCCACCCGCCTTACATCGAGACGCATCTGGCCGTCGCCGAACGGCTTGAACGTCCGCGCCTGCTGGTGCTGAAAGGGGGCGGCGGCGAGGCCGAGCGCAATCCGGCGAAACCGACCGCGGCGCATCTGTGGTCGGTGAGCGGCGGACGGCAGGTCTTCGAGCTGCCGGCCCTGATCGCCACGCCTTGTGGTGAACCGGCGCCGTCGATCGAGGATCTGTGGCTCGGCCGCGCGCAGCATGTGGAAACCGAGGCGCGCATCGTCGGCACCATCGGGCTCGGCCTCATCGCCCTGGGCCATGGCGGCGACACCGAAGCGGCCATGCTCTGGCGCAACCGGCGCACGGCCCCTCAGAACGCTTCCTGATCGAGGCATTTCCTGTTAGGAACAACGCACTGCAAGGAGTTGCTGCGATGGATCTGGTCAGGGCCGCGAAACGACGCGCCATTGCTGCACTGCCGCCCGTGCTGTTCCTGTCGCTGACCGGGTATTTCGCCTGGAACGCAGCGCGCGGCGACCACGGCTTGCGCACCTATGCCGTGCGACAGCACCAGCTCGTCACCGCCGAAAACGAACGCACCCGCGCCGAGGCCGAGCGCGCCGCGTGGGAGAAGCGGGTGGCAGGCCTGCGCAGCGACCACATCGACCGCGACACGCTCGACGAACGCTCGCGCGCCATGCTCAACCTCGCCGACCCGGCCGATGTCGTCGTCCCCTACGGACCAGCCAACAAGCTCTTTTAAGTCTGTTTCGTTCGACGCGGAATTTTGCTCTTCAGCTCGGTCTCCGCTGGAGCCAGGGTGAGCGGCGCGACATCTGCAGAAGTAGCGGTGTTGTCGGCAGGCACAACGCCTCCATTGCCAGCCGTATTGCGATTGTCTGGACACGCCGGCGGTTGAGAGAGAGCATCCCGGTAATGGCTTACGTTGCGTCAAACCCTCGGGCCTACCTCAACACCAGCATCGGTTCCGGCCAGTGCGTTGCCCTGGTGCAGGCGGCGACCGGTGCGCCGCTCACCCGGTTCTGGACGCCCGGACCGCCGGTCAAGGGCTCGACCGACCTCGCCGTCGGCACCGCGATCGCAAGCTTCGATCC
>CAZZVF010000357.1:0-3406 GCA_964657355.1 uncultured Buchnera sp. | reverse complement strand
CTTTGCGGCCGCCGCGGCGGCCTTCGTCGGCGGTGATGACGAGGCTCGAACCGCAATCCTGGATGCGGTTCACCAGGCTGTCCGGCGAGAAGCCCGCGAACACCACGGAGTGGATCGCACCGAGCCGGGCGCAGGCCAGCATTGCAACGGCCGCTTCAGGTACCATCGGCAGATAAATGGAAACGCGGTCGCCTTTCTGGACGCCGAGATCCTTCATCGCATTCGCCAGCCGGCAGACGCGTTCGTGCAGCTGACGGTAGGTGATCTTCTCGGATGCGTCCGGCTCGTCGCCTTCCCAGATGATCGCCACCTGGTCGCCGCGCTCCTCGAGGTGCCGGTCGAGGCAGGTGGCGGACGCATTCAGCCGGCCGTCCTCATACCAGCTGATGCGCACGTCGCCTTCGAAGCTCGTGTTCTTGATGACTTCCGGCTGCCGCATCCAGCTGACCCGTTTGGCCTCTTCCAGCCAGAAACCGTTTGGATCGGTCGCTGCGTGGTTGGTCATCAGGCGGAAGGTCCTGGCATCCACATGCGCCGAAGCACCGATGGAAGGCTTCACATGGATCAAGAGATCTTCTGTCACGGCGCACTCCTGTCCCGTCTCGTGGCGTACGGGTTACGAGCGACGTTACCGTCGCGATCCGACGAGCGCCATGGCCGGCAAGTGTGCAGCAAAAACGAGCTAGGCCTTCACCCCCGCGAGGCCGCAGATATGCGTCCAATGTTCCGGATCTACCGGGACTACCGACAGCCGCGACAACCTGATGAGCGCAAAACCCTTGAGCGCAGGGTCGGCCTTCATCTCGGCCAGCGTCACCTTCCGCTTCACCGGCTTCACCGCTTTCATGTCCACGCAGACCCAGTCGCCGCTCTCGGCCGTGGGGTCGGGGTAGGCGGCACGCACCACCTTCACGATGCCCACGATCTCCTTGCCTATGTTGGAGTGATAGAAGAACGCGAGGTCGCCCTTCGCCATGGCGGCAAGGTTGTTCTTCGCCTGGTGGCTCCGCACACCCGTCCAGGGCTCCACCTTGTTCGCCACCTGCTGGTCCCAGCCGAAGGCGTCCGGCTCGGACTTCACCAGCCAGTAGTTCACCGGCAGGCGCCGCTCACAACGCGACCTTTTCGCCGTCGCGGAACACCTGCCTGAACGGGCGGATGACGACGCTCTCGAACAATCCTGACTTGAAGTAGGGGTCGCTTTCCGCAAACCCCTCCGCCTCGGCGCGGTCGGCAACGTCGATGATCAGCAGGCTGCCGCACGGCCGCCCGTCGACGTCCAGCAAACCACCCGCCTGGATCAGCTTCGACTGGTATGTTTCGAGATAAGCCAGATGCTGCGGGCGCGACGCCAGCCGCAGGTCGAGCGATCCGGGCTTGTCGGTGCAGGCAAGAACGAACAGCATGGTTTCAACGCCTTGCATGGGAGCTTTAGACCCCACGTTAGGACGTGATGCCGCATGTATGAAAGCCGGGACACAAATGTCCCACCGCCTTCAAACCGTAACCCTGCTCGTGTAGAAGTTCATCGTGGACGCCAGCCAGACCCTAGCCGCCGCACCACCCATCCGGCGAAGCCTGCACAGGTTCGCAAACCCGGGGCGATTCCTGCGCATAGCGTCGCGCGTGCAGCCGTTCCTTACCTGGCCCGCCATCGCCCTGACGGCGGTCGGCCTCGGCTGGGGGCTGTTCTTCTCGCCCGCCGACTACCAGCAGCTCGATGCCGTGCGCATCATGTATGTGCATGTGCCGATGGCGATCCTCGGCTCCAGCGGCTACTTCGCGCTGGCTATCGCCTCGCTGCTCTCTTTGGTCTGGCGCCACCCGCTCGCCGATCTCGCCGCAGTCGAAATCGGCCCGGTCGGAGCAGCCATCACCGCACTCTGCCTCGCCACCGGCAGCCTTTGGGGCAAGCCGATGTGGGGGGCATGGTGGGTGTGGGACGCACGGCTTACCAGCGTGTTGGTGCTGTTCTTTCTCTATTGCGGGCACATCATGCTGGTCCGCGCCTTCGACGATCAGGAACGCGGCTATCGTGCGGGCGCCATCCTGGCCCTGGTCGGCGTGGTGAACCTGCCGATCATCCACTACAGCGTCGAATGGTGGAACACGCTCCACCAGCAGAACAGCATCGGCCTCACCGGCTCGGCCACCATGGACAGCCGGATGCTCTGGCCGCTGCTGTTCTCGTTCCTCGGCTGCGCCCTCGGCTTCGGCGCCCTGGTCACCGCACGCCTGCGCGCCGCCGTCATGGAACGGCGCATCCGCGGCCTGCTGATGGCCCAGGCCGAACGGGCCGCCTGACATGATGCACATGACACACCTGCCCTATATCGCAGCCAGCTACGGCCTCTTTCTCGCCACCGTGGTCTTCTACGCCACCACCGCAGCACGCCGCCTGACCCAGGCAACGCGCCGGCTACGCGCCGTCGATCCACGCGCACCCAGATGAGTTTGACATGACACGCAAAGGACGCCGCCTCACCGTCGTACTCGCCTGCGGCGCAGGCCTCGCCACAGCCACCGCCCTCACGCTCAACGCGTTCAGCGACAACCTCGTCTTCTTCATGTCGCCCGGTGACATCGCAGCCAAAAACCCACCCGAAGGCCGGCCCATCCGCCTCGGCGGCCTGGTACAGGCCGGGTCTGTCCATCGCACCACGAACGACGGCGAGCCGGCCGCCAACTTCACGGTCACCGACGGCAAGAACACCATTGCGGTAACCTACAAAGGTATCCTTCCGGACCTGTTCCGAGAAGGACAAGGCGTGGTGACCCTGGGCACGCTGCAACCCGATCACAGCTTCCGCGCCCAGGAAGTGCTCGCCAAGCACGACGAGACCTACATGCCGAAAGATGTCGCCGACGCGCTAAAACGCTCGGGCCATTGGAACCCCGCTAAGGGCTCGCCTGCGCCGGGTGCCATCGCGGCAGCCGCCACGACGCCGGTGGATTAGCGCCGCAGGCAATAAAAGCGCTGGGTGAAATGAAGCCATTCCCCCCAGACCCCCCAGCGCTATGTGTGTGGCAGACTCTCCCCTCTAATAAATCGACGGGGGGTCTTGGGGGGGACGGCACGTCTCACCCAGCGCTTGCCTTGCCTGTTTGTATTCTTGCCTGCGGCGCAAAGGACCCGGAACCTATGATCCCCGAACTAGGCCATTTCGCCCTTGCTTTAGCCTGTTGCCTGGCCTTCGCGCAGGCGGTTGTCGGCATCTACGGCGCGCACCGGCGGGATACTCGCCTCATGGCGGCGGCGCCAGGTCTAGCAATCGGACAGTTGCTGGCACTTGCGGCGTCGGCAGCCGCTCTGGTTCTGGCCAGTACCGGCGACGACTTTTCGGTGCTGAACGTGGCCGAGAACAGCGCCACGCTGAAGCCGCTGCTCTATAAAATTTCGGGAACA
>CAZZVF010000356.1:0-3421 GCA_964657355.1 uncultured Buchnera sp. | reverse complement strand
CACGCTGATGCGCCAGGCGCTGGAGTGCTGCCACAAGGGCTGGGGCAAGAGCATCATCATCGGCGTGGCCGCCGCGGGCCAGGAGATCTCCACCCGCCCGTTCCAGCTGGTGACCGGGCGCGAGTGGAAAGGATCGGCCTTCGGCGGCGCGCGCGGACGCACCGACGTGCCGAAGATCGTCGACTGGTACATGAACGGCAAGATCAATATCGACGACCTGATCACGCACCGGCTGCCGCTCGATCAGATCAACGAGGGCTTCGAGCTGATGAAGCGCGGCGAGAGCATCCGCACGGTCGTGCTTTACTGATGGCCGTCGCTCCCGAAAGCGGCCTCACCAAGGCCAGCGAAAGCCGCTGCTACGGCGGCAGCCTCGCCGTCTATGCGCACCAGTCGTCGAGCACGGGCACGGAGATGAAATTCTCCGTGTTCCTGCCGCCGGCTGCGGAAAAGGCCCTCTGCCCGGCCGTGTTCTTCCTGGCCGGCCTGACCTGCACGCAGGACACGTTCGTGCAGAAGGCGGGAGCCCAGCGCGTGGCGGCCGAGCTCGGGCTGATCCTCATCGCACCCGACACCAGCCCGCGCGGCGCCAATATCCCGGGCGAGGACGACAGCTGGGATTTCGGCACCGCGGCCGGTTTTTACCTCGATGCGACAGCCGAGCCCTGGTCGAAGAACTACCGCATGGGCAGCTACATCAACGACGAGCTGCTCGGCATCGTGACGGCAAACTTTCCTGTGAAGGCCGACAAGATTGGCATCATGGGACACTCCATGGGCGGCCATGGCGCACTGGTCTCCGCACTTCGCCATCCCGGCAAGTGGAAGTCCGTGTCGGCGTTCTCCCCGATCAGCAACCCAACACAGGTGCCATGGGGCCATAAGGCATTCGGCAACTACCTGGGCCCGGACCAGGCAAGCTGGCAGGAATACGACGCCAGCATACTAATGGCGCGCAAGGCGTTCCCGGGCACGGTCCTGGTGGACCAGGGCACGACGGACCAGTTCCTGGTGGAGCAGCTGCACCCGCAAGCCTTGGAAAAGGCCGCGGCGCAGTCAGGCCAGAAGCTGACCCTGCGCATGCAGGAGGGGTATGATCACTCTTACTGGTTCATCCAGACGTTCATCGAGGACCATCTGCGGCATCATGCAAGGGAGCTTTTTAAGGCCTGATGCTTTACTCGGCCCATTCGCGGCTCCCATCGGCGGCGGCATAGCAGGGCAGCTCATGTTCGAGAGTTTGCTGCAGCTGAAGGCTTTGCTGGTTTCCTGGGGCCCGAATGTCGGCCTGCAGGCGAATGCTGGCGTGAGCGAGTCGATCGGTTACCTGGCTTGATCCGCCCGCAGTCTGCGGCGGTCGCATTCATTGGCTGTTGCACGCTGCTGCTTTGCGCGATTCAGGGCTGGCGGACAACGCGCTTCCTCAACCACGCAACGCGCACATCGGGCATCATCGCGGAAGCGGCAGCGCATCCGCGGATTCGGTTCGTGACTGCCGAAGGCACCGTCGTCGACTTCGTGCAGAAGGGTTTCGTTTCCCGGCCGCAGGGCTCGATGGTGCCAGTTGCCTACGATCCTGCAAATCCGGCAGGCACCGCAATGGTCGCCACGTTCTGGCCCTTGTGGGGCTCGGCGCTTTGGGGATTGCCTGTCGGGCTGGGCTTCACCCTTCTCCCTCTCGCAGGCGCGACTTTTCAGTGGGGCAGACGCTGATTTGAGTCCTTTCTTCTCTTGGTGTAGCGGGGCCGGCTACTCCTGACCACAGGCCGCGGGAGGCAGCGTCCATTCTACACTTCGGAACCGATGCCAGGACTCTGCACCGCAAGACCTGTAACCCGCAGCCTCAAGTTCACCATCAAGCCATGCGTGTGCCAGCGGCGGTATGGCGATCAAGCAAACGCCAAGCACTGCAAAGCTCCTTTGCATGGCGCTCGTCATGCGGGGTGAAACAGGGCGGTCTAGAATGTTGGCGTAGAAGACTGCCCATGCCACGGTTGCCAGCAAGGCAGCCACGATCACGCCATAGAACATAGCAGGCCCAGCCATTAACCGTGGTTCACGGGTCTGCCACGCATGAAACAACCCTCGGGCCTCGCTCCACGCCACCAACGCGGAAGCCACTCCCACCGCTAGAATGAGCAGAACGCCAAGGCCGTGTCGAACCTTCTCAGGCATCTGCCTACAGCGCTTGCGGCAGTAGATACCATTTCAGATTATTGATCTTGCTCCAGATGTAGTGAGCAGCCTTGTCGTTAGTCGCCCTGACGATGCGCCCTACAAGGGCACAGAAACCGTCATATGCGCGATCGATCAAAGTCTCTCCCGCCAGTTGAACACGATCCTCTGACCTCTCGAGCACCTGCTGAGTGTCGGATGCCGCCGCTGCAAGCATCGCCTTCAGCTTTTCCGTCAACTGGTAATAGTCGTCGATCCAATTAAGCGCCAGACCCGCTCCAACGCCGACCGCGACAGCCACAAGAAGCGGTCCCAACGCGAACGAGGTGATGATGGTGCCCGACAGGAGAGCAACGGACGCCGCTGAAATCCCGGCGGCGACAGCAACTTTGGTCAAGTCGCCAGCAATTTTCCCAAACAACTCTGTGAGCATTTCCCGATAATTCATGAAATAGTCAAATATGTCGAACGCAGTGACCAGGACGACGGTAATCATACCCCCTTCCTTGATCGAGTTCATCGCGCCCTTTGTTCCCAGGCCCATACTTGTTATTTTAGGATTGTTCACTCCATATTTCGTTCCTGTCAGAATTTTTCTAAGGCCAGGAGAGCCTTTCAGAACGATGTGTGTTTTTCCTCGGTATGCCTTGACATAAACCCTGCCAAACATCGTTCCAAAGTCAGCGTATACCTTCTTTAGGGTAATCAGGTCAGTCCCGGTAGAATAAGAGCCAGCGGCCAACGCAGGCCCGGCTTTCCATCTACTCCAAGCTCTTCGAGCACTCTCGAATGTAAGCTTGCCAGCGTCTACCTGAGTAGCTAACCAGAACTTTACCGCCTCTTCCTCGGACAGAAGGTAAACAGTAGAGTCAACGGCATGTATCTCCGCCTTTGGACCGATTTCCCGACCTGTTCATGACCACGACCATACCCTCCGCTAGTCCTACAACGCAACGATGCGCGGAGTGAGGCTATCGCGCCCTTACTTGTCCAGCTTTGCCTCCAGCGTCTTTGCAAACAACCCTAGCCGGCGATCGAAAACGGCGGGGACTTCGCAGGCGTAGCGGATGGTGTGTTGCGCGCGCTGAAACGCCTTGATGTTGAAGTCGCGCTGGCCGGCGAGGTCGGATTTGGCCGCTCCATCGGATATGGGCGCCGAATCCGCTTCGTTGCTGAGTTTGGCGATGAGATCGCCGAGATTGCGCTGCCGTGCGGAGATCTGTTCGATGCGGGCGACGATCAGGGT
>CAZZVF010000355.1:0-3447 GCA_964657355.1 uncultured Buchnera sp. | reverse complement strand
TTAGGCCGAACAATCCGCAGAACGATGCTGGGATGCGAATGGAGCCGCCGCCATCGTTGGCGCCGGCCATGGGGACGATCCCCGCAGCGACGGCCGCGGCCGACCCGCCCGACGACCCGCCCGGGGTGCGTCGCGTGTTCCACGGATTGAGGGTTGGTCCGTAGAGCGTGCTTTCGGTTATGGCTTTCAGGCCGAGTTCAGGTGTCGCCGTCCGGCCGAATATGACCAGGCCCGCCTTCAGGCAGCGGCTTGTGTAGGCGCTGTGTTCGGCTGCTCGGCGGTTGCGCAGTGCGGCCGATCCTGCTGTGGCCGGTTCGCCGGCGAATTCCTGGCCAATGTCCTTGAGCAGGAAAGGCACTCCTGCAAACGCGCCCGAAAGGCGGCTTCTGGCCTGCGCGCGGGCTTTCTCGTCGAACCGGATCGGAATGGCGTTGAGGCTGGCCGCCATGTCGGCGCGGGCGATGGCGGCTTCGAGCAACTCGGAAGCGGACACGGCACCGTTTTCGACCAATTCGGCCAACCCGGTCGCGTCGAATGTTGTGAGGCTGTCGTCCATCGATCCCCGCATGGCTGCCGTTTTTCACCACACTGGCCCGGCATGGTCGTGCCGCCTATATCGGAACCGCGGAAACGCCAGTACGCGGCGCAGGGTGCTGCAGCTACCACAAGAAGGAGCAAGCCTATGGAGGACGTTGTCATCGTTTCGGCCGCGCGCACGCCCGTCGGGAGTTTCAATGGGGCATTCGGCACGGTCTCGGCCCACGACCTCGGCACGGTCGCGATTCGCGCCGCCATCGAACGCGCCGGGCTGACGCCGGATCTGATCGACGAGGCTATTCTCGGGCAGGTTCTCGGTGCCGCGCAGGGCCAGAATCCGACGCGTCAGGCCGCGCGGAATGCGGGCATGCCGGATGACAAGACGGCTTTCGGCATCAATCAGCTTTGCGGTTCGGGGCTTCGCGCTGTCGCTCTCGCGGCGCAGCAGGTTCGCACGGGTGAAAGCGCCATCGTGGTTGCAGGTGGGATGGAGAGTATGAGCCAGGCGCCGCATGCTGCCTATTTGCGCGCCGGCACGAAGATGGGTGCGCTCGAATTTACCGACACGATGCTGAAGGACGGCCTGTGGGACGCTTTTCATGGCTACCACATGGGCATCACGGCCGAGAACGTCGCGCAGAAGTATCAGATCACACGCGAGGAGCAGGACCGTTTCGCTGTTGCCTCGCAGAACAAGGCGTCCGCGGCGGCAAAGTCCGGCCGCTTCAAGGACGAGATTGTGCCGGTGACCGTCAAGGGACGGAAGGGTGACGTGGTGGTGACCGACGACGAGTATATCCGGCATGAGTCGGATATGGCGGCAATGCAGAAGCTGCGCCCGGCTTTCAACAAGGAGGGTTCGGTGACCGCCGGCAACGCAAGCGGCATCAACGATGGTGCGGCTGCCCTTGTGGTCATGAGTGCAGTTCAGGCACAACGCCGCGGGCTTACACCCCTGGCGCGGATCGCGAGTTTTGCAACGGCCGGCGTCGACCCCTCCATCATGGGCACAGGTCCGATCCCATCCAGCCGTCGGGCGCTGGAACGAGCCGGCTGGAATGTCGGCGACCTCGACCTGATTGAAGCCAACGAGGCGTTTGCGGCGCAGGCCTGTGCCGTGAACAAGGATCTTGGTTGGGATCCGGAGCGGGTCAACGTAAATGGCGGCGCGATCGCGCTTGGTCATCCAATCGGCGCGTCCGGCGCTCGCGTGCTGGTCACTCTGCTCCACGAGATGCAGAAGCGCGATGCAAAGAAGGGACTCGCTACGTTGTGTGTCGGCGGAGGCATGGGTGTGGCGATGTGCCTCGAGCGGCACTGACGAGACTAGAATATTGCAGGCGCCCCACTTCGCGCGCCACAGGACAGGTAAGGAGTGTGCTGCTTAGGCGGCGCACTTCCACCGCTTCTTTGGCAATGCATGTGTGCTGTGTGCTGTCCGGTTTCATGATTGCCCGCTCTCCGCTTGGAGATATTCCAATCGAAGTGGATCGGAAATAAACTCTAGCTCTTTGTTTTGGCGAGCATCCTTATCCGACAGGTTATTCCATCGGTCGGATGATGCTCTAGCTAGAACCATCGGCGTGCCGGGCGAGCAGGATTCCTCACCTTGATGGACGAAAGTGCGTCGCGCATTGTACGGAAGGCATTCGGACGGGAGTGCTGTGCTTGCACGATGACACTGCTCGCTGTTCGCCAGAGGGTCACAGATCGGCACCGCGATGAGTTCTCCGAGAGCACCAGCATCTCCTCGAACTCAGCACCTTCTACAACCTGATCGAGAACGATCGCCAAGCGGAAATTCGATTTGTCCGCCCAAAAGTGAATGGTTTTCAGTTCTTCGATCCCGAATGAGAGTCCGTAGGGCGCCCGTTGCCCCGGCCTGCGGGATGGTGCTTCGGGTCGATCCGACATGGCTTTCTCCTGCTCCTCTCGGCGCTCGTCAGGTGGCACCAGAACCGTGGCGCAGTGCCTGCGAAGGGCGATGCACGTCACAGAAGTCATGGTGCGCCGTCTTGTTTAAGAAGAAGTTACCGGCGGCTCTGATAATCTCCTTTTCAGATATAATGGATCGCCTCGTCGATCTCTCTCAGCAGCAGGTTGCACGTGGCGTTGATCCAGAGATGCGCGCGCAGTTTCTGATTGGGCTGAGAGGCCTTGTTGCAGATATCGCTGGTATGGATGCGTCGCTAAGCTCGGCAGAGCAAGCCGGCGGCGGGCTGACCATAACGGATGCGATCGACGCAGAATACAAGGTGCTGCAGCCGAAGCTGCCCACCGTCATCGAGGCGCTGAAGCTGGGCAATGTTACGCAGCAAACAGCGAAGGATCTGTTTTCCGCGTCAGCGTGCGTATTAAATCGTGCATAGCCTCGAGGGCAGCATCCGCACCCGGATCGTGCGCAATTCGCCGGCGCGATGCAACTGCGCCAAGCCGATCGCATCGCGCCGGTCGTTCTTCACCCTGTCTGCTCCACGCCGCGGGATCAGTGCAGGTGCGACGACCGCACACGCCTCTCCCGCTTCGGTCCGCTGCCGGTGCACGCCATAGCCGCATGGCCCGGCTTCGTAGCAAGCCCATCCGGCTCAACCTCGATTCCGGCATACTTCAGCGAGCCGGGTCACTCCCCCCCCCCCGCAGACCGAAATGTGGTCTGGACCACAGGCAGAGAAATTCGCGGCCTTCGCGGTAGACGCCAACCAAGGACTGCCCTCCGGAACCGGAGCACCGAACCGACGCCTTGAAGGGGTCGCCAATCCGGAAGTATCCGGTTTGTCGCCTGACGATGGTTAGATTCTTGAGAGATGACTGTCGACGCTTCAGTCGGGTTTCGACGGTCGGCCAAGGGATAGCTAAGAGTTTTTAAAGTTGACGGCGGCTTCCTGGGCCGCCCGGAATAGGTTAACATAG
>CAZZVF010000354.1:0-3456 GCA_964657355.1 uncultured Buchnera sp. | reverse complement strand
CGGCTTGTGTTCGCAGCAGGGTGGCGAGGTCGCCGACGGTGCGGATTTCGACCATGCTGTCGACCGGGATGAGGGCGTCGAACTCGCTTTCGAGGGCCATGATGAAGTCCATGGCGGCGAGCGAGTCGAGCTTGAGCTCGCGGATGATGTCGGTGTCGGCGGTGATGACGAGGCCGGGATCGAGCTCGGCGCCGCGCATGGTGCGGGCGAGCTGCGCGACGCGCCCGACGATTTCGGTTTGGGAGTGTGCCTCAGGCGCCATTTGCTGGATTTCTGCCCGTCATGCTGGGGGTTCGTCGCCGCGGATGCGGGGTGATGCAAGGGGATGCGATCTGGGGTGTTAACTTAACGTAACCGGCAGAGTCTTCAAGCTAGGCTCCGGACTCATAAGCGGGATTCCCGAATCGGCTGAAGCCTGATTCAAGCTCCAAAACGGCGGAGCTTGGATGATGGCCGACCCTACCTTTTGACCAAGCGGCAGATGGCCAGGCCGGCGCCGCTCCTGCCGCAAGACAGGAGAGGCGTGGCGCGGGTGGACGACCGCAGGGTTATCAGCGGCATCGTGCATGTGCTGCGCTCCGGTTGCCGCTGGGTTGACGCGCCGCCAGCCTTACGGGCCACGCAAAACGCTCTACAACCGGTTTGTCCGTTGGGCGGCCAAGGGCGTTTGGGAGCGCGTTTTCTTGGCACTGGCGGAAGCCAGCGGCCCACCTGCCAGCATCCTGCTCGACAGTTCGGTGATGAAGGCACACCGCTGCGCTGGGGGCGGAAAAGGGGGGAGCGAAATCAGGCAATCGGCATCAGCCGGGGCGGACGTACAACCAAACTCCACGCGCTGACCGACGAGCACGGTCGCCCGCGCGCTTTTGCTCACAGGCGGCCAGGTTGCCGACTGCCGAGCCGCCGATCTGCTGCTCGACCAGGTGCCGCCAGGCGTCCTCTTGCCGGCAGATCGAGGCTACGACACCGACGCCGTGAGGGCCGCGGTGAACAGCGGCGGTGCCACGCCGAATATTCCGCCCAAAACAAACCGTCGCTTCAAGCCGCCATTCAGCTCGGTTCTTTATCGCGCCCGCAACGCGATCGAACGCATGTTCGGCAGGCTCAAGGACTTACGACGCATCGCAACGCGCTACGACAAACTCGCAACCAACTTCCTTGCCGCCGTCCACCTCACAGCGGCAGTGTGCTACTGGTTATGAGTCCGGAGCCTAATGTGAAACAGTGATGAGACGGCGAATGTCATTCCTAGCCTCCAATACGTTAAATACCAGCATGCCGACCAGATGTAAGACCTTCAAGCCAACCCACTAGCTAACCACTCAGCAGCGAGACAAGCAACGGCCTCGTGCTGCCGAGCGTGGCTATGATCGTGAATGGCAAGCCGTCAGAACCAATCACCTAGCCGAACATCCACTGTGCGAGCGTTGCCTGACCGATGGCAAGGTAAACACAGCCAAGCTCGTGCACCATATCGTTCCAATCCAGGTTGATCCTACTCGACGCTTAGACCCAACCAACCTAAAAAGCCTGTGCTCTGAATCATGCCACAGGCTTGAGCACGCAAACGATGATTACTGCGCTATATGGAAATCAAAGAGATAGCTTTGACTACTCCATGAAAAATGGCTTTACGCTAAAGGCGGCAAGGGCTTTGACGACCTCCACGTGCTTTGCGCTTTCCCGGTCAAGGGTCATTTGCTTTGAACGCAGATGATTCGTGCCTACAGAAAGACTTCCGATGATGACCTTTGCATCGTGCATGAACTTTTCTCGGCTAGTGCTAAACTTAAGCTGCTTAGGCAGCGGTGAAACACTACGCCTGACGTAATTGAGCATTTCGTGCGTATCAAGTTTCTGGAGGTGCTTTTGAATGATATTTGTGTCGAACATGATCAATTCCAAAGTATGTGCGAACTCGTTCCGGATGCGACCGATTATTCGCAATTGGCCGGACATCTTCCTACCGATAAGGCCAAGTGCAAGAGCCATCTCGATCTTTGGATTGTAGCTCTTAAGCAAGCCGCTCCCGTAGTCGAAGAGAATATCAGACTTCTCCTCTTTATCGACATTTAAGCCAGCTAATATCAACCTGGCTATCCATTCCTCAACCATGCAGCCAACGATGATTGCAGCGGCTCTGTCAGACTGGCTACTGGAAACCTCCTTTTCCAGAGCTTCCATCGCCTCTTGGTAGTTTTTGCGATGCTCCTCGTCTTGTTCCAGCAGCTTTCTTTGTTTGCGCTTCTTCTGCGCCTCAGCCATAGCTGTTCACCCTCTAGATAGTAGTTTTATTATTTCCGAACAGAACGCTTCAGTCCACAAAGTGCGGCCGTTTCGATTGAAGAGGTAGGACTTTTTTTATGTAAGCGTCGTCATCTAGCGTCACTAGGCGCAAACACTCTGGGCTGTTCTGCCACTCTCCGCCGATTTCGATAAATCCTTTGTTGAGCGAGTAGACCCCGAGATAAACTCGATCCTCCGGGACCCTCGATTTTCCCTCCAATAAGGCATCGAGATAGCCGAGATGAAGCCGCGCAAGATCCAAGCAGTCCGCGCTAAGTTTTTGCTCTCTTGAATCGGATGTGGCGCGTTGAGCGGCAGCTATTGCGGAGACCAGCGCTTGTAGATCGGCACGTAACTCGTGTGCTCTTCCCACGAATTCTTATATCCAGATTTAGAGTGGTCGATTGAAGAATTGTGCCCGCCGAGCTATATAGTTTCCACAACACTCCCCATCGCATTTAGACCAGCCGATATCCGCCGTATGATTTCATTGCGCTCTGCCACATCCATGGCGACATTGCCAGTCTGACCCACCCAATCTTTCAGGGTATTCACATATATGCCGACGGTTGAGCCAAAGTCGACTTCAACGACGGCCTTCCGCCTGGCTTCCAAGTACTCAACAGAGTTTCGGCTTGCGACCTGGACCACAAACCCATCGGAGCTTTCAGCTTTCTAGCGTTGGATATTTCACGGTGTTGTAGATGCTTTGTGGGCGGGAGCCTTCGGTGAACGCGGTCACGTTGCCGGAGGCGTTTTCGGCATACCGACGCGACGCTGTAGACCAAACTTGCGTCGCTTGATCCGGCGAGAGCTGGCTGTCAGGGCCGAAAAGCTTTTCATTGTCGAGCCAATTTCCGCCAGGCGTCCTCTCGATCGTTGAGCCGCCATTGGCGGCGGCGTATTGCTCGGCCAGCGCCCTGTTACCCGGCCCAGAGTAAAATACCGCAGTGTCGGGAGCAGTCGAGACATCAATGGTATTGGCGGCATTCGAATAGTAGTTGAAAGCCGCTGTGCCCTTCAACCCGGAGCTACCAGCCAGCGCATCGCCTCCCAGGCCTCCACCAAGCCACCCGCCAGCCCACCCACAGCCTGTCCTATGGGCCCGTCCCATGCGCCGGGTCGATCGCCTGTCCTATGGCACCGCCCGCCATGCCGCCGGCGATGCCT
>CAZZVF010000353.1:0-3464 GCA_964657355.1 uncultured Buchnera sp. | reverse complement strand
GAAGAAAGGTATCTTTCGCAACTCTCGTTCGCCGTCCGCCGCCCAGACGGCTTGCCGTTCCGCAACCGCGACAGCCCCGGCATCCTCCGCCACCTCCGCGGCCGCCTCCGCCAACTGTCCGACCGATACCGCCGCCGTCCCGCCAAGATGCGACGGCGCCGCCTCCGAACCGAACTCGAAATCGTCACGGAACATCGTAATCAAATGTTCCTCGAGTCCCATCATCAGCGGATGCACCCAGGAGTCGAACAACACGTTCGCTCCCTCGTATCCCATCTGAGGCGAATATCGCGCCGGGAAGTCCTGCACGTGCACCGGCGCTGAAATGACCGCGCAACCGATGCCGAGGCGCTTGGCAATGTGCCGCTCCATCTGCGTACCGAGCACCAGCTCGGGCCGTAATTCGGCGATATACTGCTCCACCTCGAGGTAATCGTCGCTGATCAGTGCTGCAACGTTGTAGAGCTGAGCGGCGGCCCTCACCTCGCGGGCGAATTCACGGCTGTAGGTGCCGATCCCCACGACGGTGAACCCCATCTCTTCGGACGCGACACGCGCAGCGGCAATCGCATGTGTCGCATCGCCGAAAACGAACACCCGCTTGCCGGTCAGATACGTCGAGTCGACCGAGCGGGAATACCACGGCAAATTCGATGGCCCCGCCTGGGCAGCCAGCGACGCATCGAGCCCCGCCAGCGCCAGCACCTCGGCGATAAAGTCCTTCGTCGCGCCAATCCCGATCGGCACGGTCTTCGTAGCCGGCTGGCCGAAATTCCTCTGCAGCCACTGCGCCGCCTGGCCGGCGATTTCGGGATACAGCACCACGTTGAAATCCGCGTCGCCGAGCCGCGCCAGATCCGCCGGAGTCGCACCGAGCGGGGCGGTCACGTTCACATCGATGCCGAGCGCGCCGAGCAGAGATCCTATTTCGCGCACATCGTCGCGGTGCCGGAAGCCAAGTGCGGCCGGCCCCAGCACATTGCACCGTGGCCGCGCTCCGGCGTCGCGCACGGCCCGCCGCGTTCCCGGCGCGGGCACATGCGGCCCGGCGCACGCGCGCACCAGCTGGTAGAACGTCTCGGCAGCACCCCAGTTTTCCTTCTTCTGGTAAGCCGGCAGTTCCAACGCCACCACCGGCACCGGCAATCCGAGCGCGCGCGCCAAACCTCCTGGATCGTCCTGGATCAATTCGGCCGTGCAGCTCGCACCGACCAGCATCGCCTGCGGCTGGAACCGCTCATGCGCGTCACGCACCGCATCCTGGAACAGCTGCGCCGTGTCGCCGCCCAGATCGCGCGCCTGGAATGTCGTGTACGTGACCGGCGGCCGCTTAGGCAGCCGCTCGATCATCGTGAACAGCAGATCGGCATAGGTGTCGCCCTGCGGCGCATGCAAGACGTAATGCACGCCCTCCATGGCAGTCGCGATGCGCATTGCGCCGACATGCGGCGGGCCTTCGTAGGTCCACAGCGTCAGCTGCATGCTAAACCCGCAACTTCATGCGGCGCACCAGCGGCCGGGCAAACAATTCCGCCAAATCGCCCGCCTGGTCGTAACCCTGTATCGGGGTGAACAGCAGCTCGATCGACCATTTCGTAGAAATGCCTTCTGCCTCCAATGGATTCGCAAGACCCAATCCGCACACCACGAGGTCCGGCCGCGCGCTACGGCAGCGCTCGAGCTGCCGGTCGACGTCCTGGCCTTCGCTCAGCATCGTGCCGTCCGGCAACAGGTCGAGTTCCGCCGACAGATGCTGCCGGTGCAGATAGGGCGTGCCCACTTCCACCAGCTTCATGCCCATCTCCCGCGCCAGAAAACGGCCGAGCGGAATTTCCAGCTGGCTGTCGGGAAACAGAAAGATGCTCTTGCCCGCGAGCCCGTCCCGATAGCGCGCGACAGAGAGGCGCGCACGGTCCCGCGCCGGCGTTATCGCCGACTCGAAGGCGGCATCCGAAATCCCCCAGGCATCGGCAGCCGCCTTCAACCAGAGCGTGGTGCCTTCGACGCCGAGCGGAAACGGCGCCGCCAGCCGCGTCACGCCACGCGCCTCGAGCGCGCGCGCCGTATCGGCCAAAAAAGGTTGCGCCAGCAGCATCTTCGTATTCGCGCCGATTGGCGGCAGCTCGATCGATCGCCGCGGCGGCATGAACCGCACGTCGTCGATCCCGATCCCGTTCAGCAACCGCGTGAGCTGGTCTTCAACCACTTCCGCCAGCGCACCGACAACCAACAATGATTTCGAAGCCGCCTCCGGCTCGCGCGGCAGAATCGGAACAAGCGAGGCCAGGCAAGCATCCTCGCCCTGCGTGAAGGTGGTCTCGATGCCGCTGCCCGAATAGTTCAGCACGCGAACCTGCGGCGAATGGACCTGCGACAACCGCTCCGCGGCGCGCGAAAGATCCAGCTTGATCACTTCGGACGGGCATGACCCGACGAGGAACAGCAGCTTGATTTCGGGCCGCCGCGCCAGAAGCTGCCGCACCACCCTGTCGAGTTCGTCATTCGCGTCGGCCAGGCCGGCCAGGTCGCGCTCGTCGATGATCGCCGTGGCAAAACGCGGCTCGGCAAAAATCATCACGCCGGCAGCGGATTGTATCAGATGCGCGCAGGTCCGCGAGCCCACCACCAGGAAGAACGCATCCTGGATCTTGCGATGCAGCCAGATGATGCCGGTCAGGCCGCAGAAAACCTCGCGCTGCCCCTTCTCTCGCAACACGGGCGCCGAGCCGCATCCCGCAACGGGTGCCGGGCGAAAATCCGCGCCGATCACGCCCACTTCGCCATTCCCCATCAGATGCGCCGCAACGCGGATTGCGCGTCCCACGGGTTGGTCTGCAGCCGCGCCGCACGCAGTTTCAACACGAACTGCGCGGCGTTCACGGCATAGGTGACGTAGGCGGCGAGGGCCAGCAACATCAACCGAGTTGTGTCAAGCGAGCCTGACAAGAGAGCCGCCAAGTAGGTCGTGTGCAGGGCGATGACCACCATGCTCACGGCGTCTTCCCAGAAAAATGCGGGAGCGAACAAAAACTTGCCGAACACGGCCCGTTCCCAGATCGATCCGGTGATCATGATGGTATAAAGAACCAGGGTCTTCAGCACGACGGAGGCGGTCGCGGCCGCCTCGCCCTGCCCGGTTGCAAGGAAGCGCAGCACCAGCCCCAGACTCACCAGGAATACCGCGAACTGCATCGGCGCCAGCACGCCCTGAACCATCGTCCACGGCGTCTCGTCGCGCCGCCGGCGTTCCTCCGGCGTATAAAGTTGTTTCGCATCGCTGCCCGTGCGACGGAGCAACTTTACGGCCTTTTCCGGCGAGAATGGGTGGTGGCGGCCGGACGCTGCAGCCCACGGGCAGCAATCCATCGAGCCAAGCAAACGATCGACCACGGTGATTGCGAACATTGCCTGACAACGCCTCCACTGAAAGTGCGCTAGCCCTGTCAGGGGGTTCAAATCCCCAC
>CAZZVF010000352.1:0-3473 GCA_964657355.1 uncultured Buchnera sp. | reverse complement strand
GGATGCAGCCCCGGCGCCGGCACCGGACAACGCGTCGAGCGCGCCGCAGGCAACCAAGAAGCCGCATCGTCATCATATGAAGAGCTCTGCCTCGTCCGGCGACGAGAAATTCGCTCATGAACCCGGCACCGGTGAGAGCGGCCCTGCCTCCATGAAGGCGAGCAACATCGACTCGGCCGACAGCCATTCCGACATCGCGCCGCATCTGCCCATGCCCAAGGCCGGCCATGATGCAACAGCCGACGCCTATCTCGGTGCGGCGCAGCGGGCGCTTCGCGCCCATCATACTGGCGAGGCGCAACAGGCGCTGGAAATGGCCGAAACGCGCCTGCTCGACCGCAGCACGCCGGCCGGCAACGCCGGTACGCCGGACAGTGGTCCGCAGATCACGCAGATCAACGAGGCCCGCAAGGCGCTCGGCCAGGGTGATATGAAGGCCGCTCATCAGGCCATCCAGATGGCGCTCGGCACAACCACGGTCGGCAGCGGCGCGGATTCATCCTCGGGCGCAGGCAGCATGAGCAGCGGGGCGATGAACGGCACCACGGATACCACGACGACGTCCACCGGTACGATGGGTACAGGCAGTTCGATGGGCAGTGGCCCGACGAACTCCATGGCGACCATGTCGACGAACACCGCGCCGACCGGCGCACCTACGATGGCACCCAGTGGCGCAGGTCCGGCGCCAGGAGCCTCTGCCGGCGCGTCGGTAGGCGGCGGTCCTGCCGGGACGGGAACCGCAGACAGCGCGGGCGGCGCCAAGTAGTGTTGCCAACAGCGCGCGGCAGGGCGAGCAGCTAAGCTCCTCACCGCTAACGTACCACCTCGACTGCCTGTGAACGGACGGCATGGCTGGCCATTCGTTCGCAGGCGTCTTTTTTTCTCGCATCTGCGAACGAGTTTGCCTATCTACGCGCTAACAACGGCACCCCGGGTCCGGCACGCGCCAGGCCTCCTCGCCCTGGTCTGACGCAAGTCAGGCCTTTTTTGTGTGTGCGGTGCCGCACCACCAGGCCAGGCCGTCAACGCACGCCTCTTTAGAAGTCAGAAGCGCCCCATGGACATTCGCAACATCGCCATCATCGCCCATGTCGACCACGGGAAGACCACCCTGGTGGACCAGCTGCTCAAGCAGTCGGGCGCCTATCGCGAACACCAGGCTGTCGTCGAGCGAGCGCTCGACCGCAACGACCTCGAGAAGGAACGCGGCATCACCATCCTGGCGAAATGCGCCAGCGTGGTGTGGCACGACACCCGCATCAACATCGTGGACACCCCAGGCCACGCCGATTTCGGCGGCGAGGTCGAACGCATCCTGAACATGGTCGATGGCGCCATCGTGCTCGTGGACGCCGCCGAGGGCGTTCTCCCACAGACCAAGTTCGTCGTCGGCAAGGCGCTTCAGCGCGGCATCAAACCCATCGTCGTAGTGAACAAGATCGACCGGCAGGACGCTCGCGCGGACGAGGTCCATACCGAGGTGTTCGACCTCTTCGCGGCCCTGGGCGCCACCGACGAGCAGCTCGACTTCCCCATGCTCTACGCCTCGGGACGCCAGGGCTGGGCAACCACCACCCTCGACGGCGAGCGCAAGGATTTGTCCCCGTTATTCGACCTCGTCCTCTCCCATGTGAAGGCGCCGACGCTCGATAAGGAAGCGCCGTTCGCCATGGTCGCCTCCATCCTCGAATACGACCAGTTTCTCGGCCGCGTGCTCACCGGCCGCGTCGAACAGGGCCGCGCGAAACTCAACATGCAGGTCAAGGTCCTCCGTCAGGATGGCACCACTGTAGAGTCCGGAAGGTTAACAAAGCTCTTAGGCTTTCGCGGCCTCGACCGCGTCACCGTCGAAGAGGCCGAAGCGGGTGACATCGTGGCCGTTGCCGGCCTCACCGACGCCACCATCCCGGACAGCATCGGCGCGCCCGAACTCACCGAGCCGCTGCACGCCATCCCGGTCGACCCGCCGACACTCGCCATGACGTTCCGCGTGAATGACGGCCCACTCGGCGGCAAGGAAGGCAAGAAGGTCACCTCGCGCCAGATCCGCGACCGCCTGCTGCGGGAAGCCGAAGGCAACGTCGCCATCAAGATCACCGAGAGCCAGGAAAGCGAAGCCTTCGAAGTCGCCGGCCGCGGCGAACTCCAGCTCGGCGTGCTGATCGAGACGATGCGTCGCGAAGGCTTCGAACTGTCGATCGGCCGCCCGAAAGTCCTCACCCGCACCAATCCCGAAACGGGCGAACGCGAGGAGCCGTTCGAGGAAGTGCTGGTCGACGTGGACGAGCCCTACAGCGGCGCCGTCGTGGAAAAGCTGAGCCGCCGCAAGGGACAAATGCAGGACATGCGTCCCTCCGGCGGCGGCAAGGTGCGCCTCACCTTCCTCATCCCGAGCCGTGGCCTGATCGGCTATCACGGAGAGTTCCTGACGGACACACGAGGAACCGGCATCATGAACCGCCTGTTCGACGGCTACCGTCCTTGGGCCGGCCCGATCGAAGGCCGCCGCAATGGCTCGCTCATCAGCAGCGAACCGGGCAACACCGTGCAATACGCACTGTGGTATCTGCAGGAGCGCGGCACGCTGTTCGTGAACCCGGGCGAAGCGGTCTATGTCGGCATGATCCTCGGCGAACACAGCCGCGAATCCGACCTCGACATCAACCCGATCAAGGAAAAGAAACTCACCAACATCCGTGCTGCGGGCAAGGACGAAGCAATGCTGCTCATCCCGCCCCGCCGCATGAGTCTCGAGCAGGCCATCGCCTATATCGAGGACGACGAGCTGGTGGAAGTGACGCCGAGCGCCATCCGCCTGCGCAAGCGCTATCTCGATCCCAATGAGCGCAAGCGGATGGAAAAGAAGTCCGATTCGGCTGCGGCTTAATCGGCACTGAAGGCCAGGGGCTCTGCCCCTGGACCCGGCTGGGGCTCGTCCGCGCATGAACGAGCCCGTTGCGTTCGTTACTGCCGCACTCTGGCTCTTCTCCGTCGCCGCGGCGGCCGCGACGCAAGTTCATGTTCCGGGACCGCCCGAGCAAATGGTGTGGACTGATTAGCCACACGCGACTCGGAAACGACCCAGCAACGATCGGCAAGAATGGGTCACGACTGCCGCCGTGACCCCTCCTGGTGGTCAGATCAGTAAAAAATGCCGTAGACGACATCGATGATTTCGCCGGTATCGTCCGAGACCAGCAAAGCGTCGGCATCGACGCGGACCCATTCCGTGCCGGGCGGCGGCACGCGCAATCCGTACATGTCAGGCTGCGTCAGCCAATAATCGCGCGCCCTGAACAGCGGCGGCAGCACGACGCCGGTGTTCCAGCTCCGCACGAAATAACCCGGCGGCCTGCGATATGCACCGAGGCTGAAACGTTGCGTCGCACGGTGATTGATGATCGGGCCAGGACGCGGGATGCCGGGCCGTCCGGGCTCGGGGCGCGGCGGCAAGGGACGTGCCGGACCCG
>CAZZVF010000351.1:0-3501 GCA_964657355.1 uncultured Buchnera sp. | reverse complement strand
AAACAAGATGGCAGCAATGGGTCTGACCATGAACAAGATGGCGGCAATACGCCTGGCCGTCATGATGGCGGCAAGCGCCGCTGCCTGCATCGCGACCGCATCTCGTGCAGCCGACACACCGCCGACGCTGCACATCGTCTACCTGTCGCTCGATACCCGGCGCCCGGCGCCGGCGGCGGCGCTCGATCCGCCGGCGCAGGACGAAAGCGTCCAGGGCGCCCGCCTCGCCGCCGTGGACAACGCGACGACCGGGCGTTTCCTCAACCAGAATTTCGCGCTCGACGAGACCAACGCGCATGACGAGGCAGCACTGCTCGCCGCGTTCGACAAGGCGCTTGCTGCCGGCAACAGGATCTTTGTCGCGGATGTGCCGGCGCCGCTGCTGCTGAAGCTGGCCGACCGTCCCGGCGCCGCCTCCGCCGTGCTGCTCGACGCCACGACGCGCGACGACGGTCTGCGGGGTTCCGATTGCCGCGCCGGCGTGCTGCACATGCTGCCGGACCGTGCGATGCTGGCCGACGCCCTGATGCAGTATCTCGTCACCAAGAACTGGCGCCGCATCCTGCTCCTGTCAGGCCAGGGCAAGGACGATCAGGCCTATGCCGACGCGGTGCGCAAATCGGCGGCGAAGTTCCAGGTCACGCTGCGCGACGATCGCAAATGGAGTTTCAATGCCGCCGCACAGCAGGCGGATACCGGCCATTACCAGGTCAACGACGAAGTGGCGAAAGCGACCCAGGGCGTCGGTTACGACGTGCTTGTGGTGGCCGACGAGGCGGATAATTTCGGCGACGCGCTCGCCTTTCGCACCGATACGCCGCGCCCGGTCGCAGGCACGCAGGGCCTGGTGCCGGCGGCCTGGTCCAAGGTCATGGACGAATATGCCAGCACCCAGTTGCAGCTGCGCTTCCATCGCAAGGCCGGGCGCTGGATGACGGAACGCGATTACGGCGGCTGGCTCGCCGTGCGCGCCGTGGGGGAGGCGGCGACGCGCGCGGGCAGCCTCGATCCCGCCAGGCTCATCGCCTTCCTGCATGGCCCCGATTTCACCATGTCCGGCTACAAGGGGCCGCCGTTGTCGTTCCGCGCCTGGGATGGACAGCTGCGCCAGCCCGTGCTGCTTGCGGACGATCGCTCGCTGGTGTCGGTCTCGCCGCAGCCGGGCTTCCTGCACCAGAACAACGATCTCGATTCGCTCGGCGCCGACCAACCGGAGACGGCATGTCATTTCAAGTGATCGGGCGCCGCGAGGCTGCTTCCCTGCTGCTGGCGACCGGCGCCTTGCTCTGCGTGCGGCCTGGCCCCGCGCGCGCCGCCGGCTCCTTCCGCATCCTGGTGTCGAACGAGAAGGACAACACGATCACGCTGCTGGACGGATCGAGCTTCGCCATCCTGAAGACGGTGCCCGTGGGTGCGCGGCCACGCGGCATCGTGCTCTCGCAGGACAAGAAGAGCCTCTACATCTGCACGTCCGATGCCGACCATATCGAGGTGCTCGATCTCGCCGGCCTGACCGTCACGCGCACGCTGCCGAGCAATGCCGATCCCGAATTCATGGCGCTCAGCCCGGACGGCAAGACGCTCTACATCGCCAACGAGGACAACAGCCAGGTTTCCGTGCTCGACGTGGCGCAGGGCCATATCACGGCCGAAATATCGGTGGGCGTCGAGCCCGAAGGCATGGCGGTCAGCCCGGACGGCAAAACCGTTCTATGCACGTCCGAAACGACTAGCATGGCCCATTTCATCGACGTCGCCAGCCGGGCGGTGGTGGCCAGCGTGCTCGTCGGCACGCGCCCGCGATTCGCAGTGTTCACCAAGGACGGATCGAAGGTGTGGGTGTCGTCGGAAGTCGCCGGCACCGTGGCTGTCATCGACACCGCGACGCACAAGGTGCTGCAAACCCTGCATTTCGACCTGCCCGAAGTGCCGAAGGAAGCGATCCAGGCGGTCGGCATCAATCTCACATCGGATGGCAAGCTGGCATTCGTAGCCCTCGGCCCCGCCAACCGCGTCGCCGTGGTCGACCAGCAGAGTTTCGCCATCAAGAAATACCTGCTCGTCGGGCAGCGCGTCTGGCACGGCGACTTCTCGCCCGACGAGAAATTCCTCTACACCGCGAACGGCATCAGCAACGACATGTCGGTGATCGACATCGATGCGCTGAAGGTGACGCAATCCGTGCCGGTCGGCCAGTCGCCGTGGGGTGTCGTCGTTGCTCCCTGACGAGGAAGTTGCGGGAGCCGCGTTGTCCGTTTCGCAACTCTCGCACGCGTTCGGCCAGCGGCAGGTGCTGCATTCCGTAAGGTTCGCGGTGCAGCCTGGGGATTTCAGCATATTGCTCGGCCTCAACGGCGCCGGCAAGACGACGCTGTTCGCCCTCATCACGCGGCTCTATCACAGCACCAGCGGCACGATCGCCGTGTTCGGTCACGATGTGAAACGCGAGCCGCTGGCCGCACTCGCAAGGCTCGGCGTGGTGTTCCAGCAGGCGACACTCGACCTCGATCTCACCGTCGCGCAGAATTTGTTCTATCACGCCTCGCTGCACGGCCTGTCCCGCCGCGACGCGGCGCCGCGCGTGGACGCGGAACTCGGGCGCGTCGGACTGCTGGATCGCCGCGGCGAGCGTGTGCGCAACCTGTCCGGTGGTCAGCGCCGGCGTGTCGAACTGGCGCGCGCCCTGGTGCACGAACCCTCTCTGCTGCTGCTCGACGAGCCGACTGTGGGGCTCGACATCGAAAGCCGGCGCTTTCTGCTCGAACACGTGAGATCGCTGTGCAGGACACGCAAGATCGGCGTGCTGTGGGCCACACACCTGATCGACGAGGCGGAGGAGGATAGCCGGATCATCGTGCTGCACCAGGGCCGCGTGCTGGCCGACGGCGCACGCGACACCGTAGTCAGCGAGACCGGCACCGCGGACATCAGGGAAGCGTTCGACAAGCTGACCGCGCGCAAGGCCGTCGCGGCGTGACCCTTGCCGGCTACGCGAACTGCCTTGGCGGCATCATCCTGCGCGAGGGTCGCCGCTGGACCAACCAGCGCGGCCGTTTCATCTCGGCGCTGGTCAGGCCACTGGTGTGGCTCGCCATCTTCGCCGCCGGATTCCATTTCGTCCTCGGCGTCTCCATCAGCCCGCCGTACAAGACCTACATTCCCTACGAAGTGTATATCGCACCCGGCCTCGCTGGCATGATCCAGCTGTTCAATGGCATGCAGAGCTCGCTCTCCATGGTGTACGACCGCGAGATGGGCAGCATGCGAACCCTTATGGTGAGCCCGTTCCCGCGCTGGTTCCTTCTTGCCGCCAAGCTGCTGGCGGGTGTCGCGGTTTCCATAGTGCAGGTCATCATCTTCTTCGCCATTGCCTGGTTCTGGGACATCACGCCGCCGCTCACAGGCTACATCGCGGTGCTCCCGGCGCTGCTACTGTCAGGCCTCATGCTCGGCGCACTCGGCCTCGTTCTCTCGTCGTTCATCAAGCAGCTCGAGAACTTC
>CAZZVF010000350.1:0-3502 GCA_964657355.1 uncultured Buchnera sp. | reverse complement strand
TCTGCCTCAGCTGGGCGCCCGTCTGCTGGATGTTCGGCTGCACCGGCGTTGCGATGGCAACCTGCGCCTCGGCCTCGGCGACCTGCGCCTCGGCGGAACGCAGCGCCGCCGTCGCGTAGTCGATCTGCTGGCCGGTCGTCGCGCCGCGTGGAACGCTGTTCTGGCGCCGGTAGTCGGTCTGCGCCTTGAACAGACTGGCCTGCGAATCCTTCAGCTGTGCCTGGGCTTGCAACAGGCGTGCGGGGAAATTGACCTTTGCCACCTCGAGCCCGTGCTCGGCCGCCGCAAGCTGCCCTGCGGCGGCCGCCACCTGGCCTTCCGCCTGTTCGACAGTGGCCTGGTAGTCGCGCGGGTCGATGTGGATCAGCGGGTCGCCCTTGTGAACGAACTGATTGTCGTTGACGTCGAGCGATACGGTGTAGCCGCTCACATGCGGCGAAATGACGATGGCGCGGCCATCGGTGTAGGCGTCGTCGGTCGTCTCGATGTCCTTGGTTGCCAGCCAGTACCAGATGCCGCCAGCGATGAGCAGCAACAGGACGACGACCATGCCCAGCCGCACCCAGGGCCGCGCCTTGGCCCGGCGCTGATCCTGCTTGCGGTCAGCTTCGGCCTTCTTGCGGTCGTCCTCCTGCTTCTTCTTGTCCTGGCCTTGATCCTGGGCTGCTTCCTTGCCGGCATCCCGGTCGCCGCGGGGCTGCTCGCCACCCGCTTGCTGACCCTCTTCGTGCCCGGCGCTGCGTTCTCCTGCGCGCCCGCCTTCTGCCCGGTCATCCCTGCGCTCGATGTCGGCCATGCTGCGTGTCCACCAGAAGCTGAAATGCGCAAGACTGCGGACGGCCGCCGGTTGCGATTGGGAAACCGTCATCCATGCGCTGACCGACCGGTTCAGTCACCCGATGGGTGCGCCGCGGCACGGGGCAAAGTCAAGGTAGGACACGCGGGGGCAGCACGCCAGATCGTGAGCTTACCGGCTTCAAAAGCCAGGCTTCGGTCAGGCCGCCCGCCCGCTACTCGACGAAAGCCTGGGTGCGCACCAGGCGCGCATAGAGCCCGTCCGCGGCCATCAGCTCCGCGTGCTTTCCCTTTTCGACAGCCCGCCCGTCCGCCATGGCGACAACGAGGTCCGCATCACGGACCGTGGAGAGGCGGTGGGCGACGATGATGGTGGTGCGCCCTGCCCTGAGCCTGGTCAGGGCCTCCTGCACCGCCGCCTCGCTCTCGGCGTCCAACGCGCTGGTGGCTTCGTCCAGCAGCAGGATACGCGGGTTGCGCAGCAGCGCCCGCGCCAGGGCGACGCGTTGCCGTTGACCGCCGGACAGCAGCGCCCCACCGGTGCCGACGCTCGTGTCCATGCCGGATGGCAAGGCGCGGATGAAGGTCGCAGCGGCAGCCGCTTCCGCCGCGTCCCAGATCTCCGGTTCCGAGGCGCCCGGCCGGCCCATGCCGATGTTCGAGCCCACCGTGTCGTCGAACAGCAGCGTGTCCTGGCCGACATAGGCAATGGCATCGCGCAGGCTGGCGAGGGTGACCGACCGGATCTCTGCGCCATCGATCGAGATGCGCCCGGCACTCACCTCCTTCAGGCGGGGAATGAGGGCCAGTGCCGTGGACTTGCCCGCGCCCGAGGCGCCGACCAGCGCCACGGTCTGCCCGGGGGCTGCTTCGAAGCTGAGGCCCGACAGCCCGGCGCGACCGTCGGGATAGATGAACCCCACCGCATCGAACCGCAGGTGGCCGCGCCCGGCCGGCAGCGAAGCGGCTCTGGGCAGGTCGACGATGCGCGGCTCCTCGTCGATGACCGAGAACACGCGCACCAGTCCTGCCATACCCTCCTGCAACGCCGCATTCAGCGCGCCCAGGGCACGCACGGGGCGGGATGCGAGCAGCAGGGCGGCTACGAAGCCGGTGAAGTCGCCGAGCGTGTTGCCGCCATGCGCCGCTCTCCAGCCGGCAAAACCGAGCACCGCCGCCACCGCCGCGCCGCCGAGCATTTCGAGAAACGGATCGACCCGCGCGCGGCTGCGGTTCATGCGCAGCAACGACTTGTAGAGGCGCTGGAACGTCTCCTCGGCCCGGTGCGTCTCGATGTCTTCGAGCCGGTAGGCCCGCACCGTGCGCGCCTGGACGAAGCTCTCGTTAAGCATGGTCGCGGTCTCGCCCATGCGCTCCTGCATGCCGCCCGATGCCCGGCGCACCCGCTTGCCCACACGCTGGATCGGGACAGCCGCAATCGGATACAGCGCGGCCGCCACGAGAGAAAATTCCCAGTCCAGGTAGAACATCGTGCCGACCAGGCCGACCACGGTGACCACGTCGCCGATGGAGTTCACCGCCCGGATCATGGCCTCGCGTATCGTCGTGGCGTCGGTGGTGAAGCGGGCGGCGAGGGCTGCGGGCGCCTCGCGCTCGAGCCGCTCGAGGTCGGCGCTCACGAGCTTGGCGAACATCCGGTCCTGCAGCTCGCGGATGACGACCAGCACGAGCTGCTGCACCAGCACGGTCTGGAAGTACTGCGCCGCCGCCTTTGCCGTGGTGATGGCAACGACCAGCGCCGGGATCTGATAGAGGATCCGGGAATCGTGCGCCTCGAACATCGCGAGCGCGCGTTGGATCACTACCGGGTAGAGCGCCGTGAGCCCGGCCATGATCGCCGTCAGCACGAGTACCAGCAGCAGCCGCAAGCGATGGTGCCGCACATGCTCGCGCCACAGCCGTCGCATCATGGCGCGCGTGGTCGGCTCCTCGAGGATCGGGATGGGAGTGGCATCCATGCCGCGCTCCTAGGGCAGAGCGACCGCGAAGGCCAGTGACGGCATGTTGCCGGGCCAATTGGGCCACGCTGAGGGCGCACCCTTATGTCGGGCAGCGGCGCACCCTAATGTGCTCGCATGAGCAAGCCGGTCCAGATCCTTTACTTCGCCTGGCTGCGGGAACGCACCGGCAGGTCGTCGGAAAGCCTCGAACTGCCTGAAGGTGTCTCCACCGTCGGCGCGCTGATGGCCTGGCTCGGTGCACGGGATCCTGCGCACGCCGCTGCCTTCGCCAATGCGCGGCTCGTGCGGGCCGCCGTGAACCAGGAATTCGCGGGCACCGAGGTGGCGGTATCGCCAGGCGACGAGATCGCCTTCTTTCCGCCCGTCACAGGCGGCTGAACATGGCGCGCGTGGCGGTCCAGGAGGAGGATTTCAGCCTCGGCGAGGAGACGGCGATACTGCTTGCCGCCTGTCCCGGCGCGGGCGGACTCGGGGCTTTCGTAGGCGTCGTGCGCAGCCTGCCCGGACAGCCTGTCGCGGCCCTGGTGCTGGAGCACTATCCCGCCATGACGCTGCCTGCGCTGAACCGCATCGCGGCGCAGGCCGAAGCACGTTTTGGCCTGCTTGGCTGCACCGTGATCCATCGCCACGGCAGGCTTACGCCCGGCGAGCAGATCGTCTTGGTCCTCGCCGCATCGGCGCACCGGCAGCCGGCGCTGGACGCCACCGCTTTCCTGATCGACTGG
>CAZZVF010000349.1:0-3522 GCA_964657355.1 uncultured Buchnera sp. | reverse complement strand
GGCGGTGCGGTGGCGCTCGCCGGCGGCGGCGCGCTCACCGGCATGAACATCGGTGCCACCTTCGGCGAGGTGACGGGCGCCATTTCCACAGGCTCGCCCAACGTCACCGTCAACAGCAGGCAAGCCGCCCGCACGCTCGCCGACACCGCCTTGTGCGACGAGCACGACGGCCCCCAGCAGATCGCCACCGGCAGCAGAACCGTCTTCATCAACTCCATGCCCGCCTCCCGCCTGGGCGACCACACGGTCTGCGACGCCCGCATCTCCAGCGCGTCCACCAACGTCGTCATCGGCGGCGGCACCTATGCCTACGCCGTCATCGACCCCGAGGTCTCACCCCTCGCGGTCACCATCGCCACCGACATGCTCGTCGCCGGCACCGTCGTAGGCCTAGGCGCGGGTGCGGCCGCAGCCTTCATGGCCGGCGGCGCCGCCGGCGCCGGCATCTTCGGCCTGCAAGCCGCCGGCGGCCTGGCAGGAGGCATCGCCGGCGGCATGGCGGGCGGTGCCATCGGTGGTGCCATCGGCGGCGCGAGAGGCCAGGCGATCGGCCAGGCCGTGGGCGGCCTTGCGGGTGGCTTGGGGGGAGGTGCCGCGGCCGGCAGGCTTGGTGGCGCGCTCGCGGGCGAAAGTGCGGGCGCAGGAGCGGTAGACGGCGCCTTGTCGGACGCGGAAGTGGGCGGACGGGGCTTCCCGTATTCGCCACGGAACATTGGCCAGACCGAACCGGGTGCAGTCCCCAATACTCCCGAACTGCAGGCACAGATGGACGACGCCGTTAATGTTACCGGCAAGTCGGCCGAAGGGTATCCCGATCTCCCGGCGAGCGAAGCCCAAAACTTCGGCGATGACGTGAGACCCTGGAACGGCGATGATGATCCCGGTACGATCTCCCGAGTCATAGGCAAAGACGGCAGCGCTAATGGCGGCTATTGGCAGCAGGGCGTGCCGGACAATGAGGCTGAGTGGCGCGGCCAATCTGCCGTCCTAAATGACTGGAACGGGAATGGCGGCTACGTCCAAAGCCCGACCGATGGCATGCGGGGCTGGATCGGTTCTGCTCGGCCACAAATGTCGAGCGACGGCGTAAATGTCTTGCCCGGCGGGGGCCAGCAGATTTGGGTACCGCCCGGCTCTGCTCAGCCCGGCCCGACCATGCCGACACCATGGAGTGGACGATGACGCCAGAGTCCCGCGCCGCCCTAACACAGCTCGTAGCCTTGTGCGATCAACTGCTGTCACGACTTCGAGCCTCGCAGGATCCGCAAAGAGAGCGAGCCGCCGTTGACGCATTTGCAAGCGTCATAAAAACCGTGTCGGTCTATCGTCATCTACTAGCCCAGGCTTTCGAATCTACCGACACGAGTGAGGCACTGCGTGCCGCCAACAGAACTTCAACCGTCAACAAGGGACTTTCGGATGAAGGCCTCTTAATATCAGGAAACACGGAGATTCGAGAGATCGGTGAAAATATAACGGCTAAGTCTCGAGTGCTCGCCAAATCGCTTCGCCAAGAAATGGGTATGTCCTTCTAAGGGGCTGTCTCGAAACGGCTTCGGCATGATCGTCTGAGGGGTGGGCAGCCGGGGCAAATCGTGATTCGTCGAGTTTGCGAAGACCTGACGAGAGAACGATGTGGACCCCGACCACCCGGCGGCACCATAGCCGCGCCGGGCTGCGCTATGGAAGCGACCTGACGGATGCCGAGTGGGCTATCCTGAGCCCCTTTCTGCCGCCCGAGGCCAAATGCGGCCGCAAGCGGGCCTACACGATGCGGGAGGTGGTCAACGCGATGTGCTACGTGCTGCGCGGCGGCATTGCGCGGCGGCTGATGCCAGACACCTTTCCGCCCTGGCGAACCATCTATCGCTGGTTTGCCCGGCTGCGCGACGGCGGCATGTGGGAGACGATTAACCATCACCTGGTCATGCGCGACAGGGAACGTGCGGGCCACGAGGCAAGCCCGACGGCCGCGGTGATGGACAGTCAAACCGTCAAGACCACCGAAAGCGGCGGCGTGCGGGGCTACGATGGCGGCAAGAAGATCAAGGGCCGCAAGCGCCACGCGCTGGTGGACACCGACGGCCGGGCGCTCAAACTGCAGGCGCACGCAGCCGACATCCAGGATCGCGATGGCGCCGGACCGCTGCTGCGCGCGTCTCGATCGCGCTGGCCGTTCGTAAAGGTCGCCTTCGCCGACGCCGGCTACCAGGGGCCACGCGTTGCCGCAGCAAGTCCAATCCGCGTGCAGTTTGTGCGCAAGCTGGAGGGCCAGATTGGATTCGCGATACAAGCAAAAAGATGGGTGGGCGAACGCTTCTTCGCCTGGATCAACCGCAATCGGCGACTGGCCAAAGATGTCGAAGCCACAATCGCCTCAGCCGAAGCCTTCCTCTATGCCGCGTCAGCTATCCTGCTGCTACGAAGGCTGGCACGTTGAGAAAGCGATTCGAGACAGACTCTAAAATCCGGCGGAAGGCTTGGCTAGGGGGGCATCAAGTTTTTGAAGGTCACTCAAGATTGGCCAAGCGGGGACCTGACTAAACCCTACAGCGCGAAAATAAACGCGGAAGCCTTTACTACATTAAATCAATGCTAATCCAGAGTGTGCTCCGCCGCAGAAATACCCGGAAATCGAGGTTAACATGGATGTGGAGAACGATCTGAATACTTTGAAAACCAAGCTGCTGGCACTGAAAAAAGCACTACGTCGCGCAGAGAAGTCAACGGCTGAACCAGCTGAGCAGGACCGCATAAAATCAGCCGCGGAACTGCCGGACGTTACACTGGCAAGGATAGATCAGTTTCTTTCAGGCGTGCGCAACATCCCAGCCTGGAATATCTTTCAAAGCACGATTGGTAACTGCACGCGTGGTTTTCCTGAAATCGGAGCCGACGCGACCGAGAACCCGGGCCCCATTGCGAACATGATAAAGGATATTCTGGACTTCTCTATTACGTGTAACCGCTGTTCTTAACAGTGGGTTTGATGCGAGCCAAAATCAAACGTGGTTCTGCTACCCTCAAGAAAGTGTAGGAGCGCCGTACGAACGGTACACAAATGGTAGCTGATGCATTGAAAACTGCACGCGAAATTATCGAAGACCGTGTCAAGCGATATCCGGATAGTCCATTTATACTTATGCGGGGAGAGAGATGGCTCGAATCGGCAGCTATTTAGCAGGCGTTCGGCGGCCCGATCGCCCTTTCTATGAAAGCCTTACGCATGGAATCGGCCTGATGTGCACGCGCGTATTGGACGCAAGCGATCCCGAGTTCTGTGATGCTGTGGACGGGATGCTTGAGGAGATACGCGTTCAAACGATTTAGCGCGTAAGCTCGACATCTTCGCTATCCGCCAGGTCGACGACCTCAAGGCCCGCGCCGCCGGCTTGGTGTTGAAACTGCGGCGTGACGCCAGGCTCGACGGCACGGCCTGCGTCGAAATCGTCTTCGCCTGGCAGGGGGGCGAGGCCGGCCGCATCCAGCAGCGCCAGGTCTACGCCCTGCGCCCCGCCGGCC
>CAZZVF010000348.1:0-3528 GCA_964657355.1 uncultured Buchnera sp. | reverse complement strand
CATCGCCATCGTTCAGGATGCGGCGGATGGAGGCGAGGATGTCCTCCATCGACGGGTCAGGGCTGTCCTGCCCGAGACTGTCGCTGTGCGGTCCCGGGTTAGGGTTGGCCATGAACTCTCTATCGGCCGGGCTGGTTGACGGCGTGGTCTCCGGTGCCCCAGAGCCGGTCCCGCACAGCATTGTAGTAGGCCGTCTCGTCGTAGAGCGGCACGGAAAGACCCATGTCGCGCGCGGTGAGGCGCCCGATGGCCGACGCCACGCTATAGGACGCGTTGACCAGGCTGGTGACGTTCTGCACCAGGGTGATCTGGGCCGACAGCAGCGACTGTTGCTGGATAAGCACGTTCTGCGTGGTGGCGGAGCCGACGAGGGCTTCGCGCTCGACGCCTTCGAGGGCGATTTCGCTCGACCGGACGGCGACGCGCGAGCTGTCGATCGAAGCGCGGGCCGCGACCAGGGTTTCCCACGCCTGCACCGCCTGTTCGCGTGCGGCGCGTTGTGCGTCCTGTGTTTCACGGACCGCCTGCAGGAAGTTCTGCCTCGCCTGGCGCACAGCCGCGTATTCCTGGCCGCCCTGGTAGATCGGCAGCGACAGGTTGATGGTCGCCTGCGCGCCGTAGTTCGAGACGCCGGTCTGGCTCTGGCTGTTCTGCTCGTAACCCGAGCCTTGCAGGCTCAACGTCGGGCCGAGGCTGGAGAACGCCACGTCCACAGCGTCGCGCAACTGCGACGCGTTGAACTGGGCGGCGATGACCGTCGGGTTGTTCGCCGTTGCCAGCTGTTGCGCCTCGCGTTCGTTCTTGACCGGAAGGCGCAGCGGCTGCGGGTCGGCGAGATCGCTCGGCGGTTCGACGCCGACCTCGCGCACGAAGGTCGCGCGCGCCGTCTGCAGGCTGCCTTCCGCCGTCTGCCGGGTGGCGATCGCCTGGGCCAGGGCGGCCTCGGCCTGCGCCACGTCGGTCCGCGTCAGTTCGCCGACCCGGAACCGGTCGTTGATGGCCCTGAGTTCGTCGCCGAGCACCTGTTCGTTGGCGCGTTGCAGCTCGAGCAACTGCTGGTCTTCCACCACGGTGACGTAGGCGTTCACTGTATCGCTGAACACCTGCTCCTCTTCCGCGATCAGCCGGGCGCGCTCGGCATAGACGTTGTTCACCGCCTCGTGGGTGCTGGCTGTCGTGCGGCCGCCGCGATACAGGTACTGCGTGACGGTCGCCTGCACGCTGGAGAGGATCCGGTTGTTTTTCTGGCTCGAGAGCCCTGTCTGATCGTACCGCCCCACCGCGTCGCCGTAGCTACCGGATACCGCGATCGTCGGGCGCCAGCCGGCCAGAGCCGCCGGCACGTTCTCGTCGGTCGAGCGCAGCTTGGCGCGTTCGCCGGTCAATTGCGGGTTGGTTTCGTAGGCGACGCTCAGCGCATCGGCCAGCGTATGCGGCAGCGTGTCCGGCAGGTCCGTGGCGATAGTGTTTGCCATGCCTGGCCCCGCCGGTACGAACGGGTGCTTCTTCGTGATGGCGCGATTGGCGTTCGGCTGGGCCAGGGCGGCGATGGGTGCGGCGACCAGCAGCGCCGGCAGCGCGGCCGTGACCATCAGACCGGCAACCAAAACCCGGCCGTTCAACAAGGGGCGCGCAGTGCACATGCGGCAGTCTCCAAGAAGACCGGCACCGGAAAGGCGGCGCCGCGTAACAGAGGGCTCAAGAACCAAGCGCTCGCGCCCGTGTCTGACACAGCAGAAGGTCGCGAGCCAACGCCAACACAAGGCCATGGGCACATGCAGGCGAAAGCTTAGCGCCTGATGTGGCTAGAAGGTAAAGCTTTTGGCCGGGATCAGGCTCGGCAACAACGCAGTGCTCGCATCGAACGCCGCCACCGCGCGCAGCCCGCCGGTGCTCGGCTCGGCCAGGGCTGCGTAGCTCGCCGCGTCCTCCGGCCAGAGCACCGTGACCAGCCTGCCATGGGCCGAGACCTGCTGCGCGATGGCGTCCGGGATCGTTCGCACGGCGCCCTCGATCAGCACCAAGTCGTAGGGCGCGGACGCGGCCCAGCCCTTGGCCAGTTTGCCTGCCACCTGGGTTACCGGCGCGGAGCCTTCCGGCAGGTCGGCAAGCGCCGCGCGGGCGATCGCCGCCAGCGCCTCGTCCTCTTCCAGAGCAATCACCCGCACGCCGCAGAACGCCAGCACCGCGGCCGCATACCCGGTGCCGCTGCCGACGATCAAAGCCGCCTCGCCGGCACGCGGCGCCGCCAGCTGGATCAGCCGTGCCTGGACGAGCGGCTTCATCAGAACGCGCGCGCCCATAATCGCAGGGCCGGCCAACTTCACGTCCGCATCGATGTAGGCCAGCTCGGCGCAGTCGCGCGGCACGAAACGTTCGCGCGGCAGCGTCCGCATCGCGTCCAGAACACGCTTGTCGTTCACCTTGCTCGGCCGCAGCTGCCCGTCGACCATCAGCTTGCGGGCCAGCGCAAAGTCGTTCGCCGTCATGGCTCCGGAGGAAGCGGCCCGAGTGGGCGGCGGGGAAGCGGACAAAGTCACCGTAAAGCTCCGCAGAAGATGCGCCGCCTCTTACGCGCTCACCATGGTGCAGGTCCACCTGCGAACCCCCGAATGCCTCTCTGGACCGTAAGCTCCTTTCCACTTATATGGCCCGCCTGCCCGGGTTGTGTGCCCGTGCCAGGGTCCGTTGTCAGAGCGGCTATGTAAGGGACTGCAAATCCCTGTAGGGCGGTTCGACTCCGCCACGGACCTCCAATTTCATCGCGACCCAGCAATGTTGGTAAATGCCGTGGACGACGCGACCGGGCACCCCACCGCCAAGACTGGTACAGCAGGCCCGGCAGCCCGCCGCATCGAGGACCAGCGCCGCCGCGTCGCGCAAAACCCCGACGTGCCGGGCCCGCGCCACCGGCTCGCCGAAATGCTGAAGGCCGCAGGCCGCCGGGCCGAAGCCGAAATCTTCATGCACGAAACCCTGGCGCTGTTCCCCAACAACCGCCGCGCGAAGCTCGAGGTGGACGCCCTCGTACCGGCGCAAGTGCCTGAAAGCGCCGCGCCCCCACCTGTTGCGCCCCCACCTGCGCCTGTGCCCCCTCGGGCTGCACCAAGCCAGGCTGCACCGACTCAGGCTGCGCAAGTTCAGGTCGCCGTGCCCGCTTATCCCCGTATTGCGAACCAACAGGTGCCAGGCCTCAGCACGCACTTCCCGACCTTCTCGCGTGCCACCAGGACGCCGCTCTTCACCACGCCACCGCCGCCGGGCGGAGCGGCGCCGCGGCCGCCCGCGAACGCCCCGAAACCCGCCCGCGCGCGCGACGACCGGCCAATCATTCCGCTCGACACGCCCGCTACCGCAATCGCCAGCGAAGGCTGGGACCCGCCTGGGCGAGAGTGGCTCGTCATCGGCGCCCTCGCTCTGCTGTTCGGTGGTCTGTGGGCCAAGGAAGCCTGGTTTCCAGCCAAGCCCGACGTCGCGCCAGCCCAGACCACGACCCCGCTAGCGGTGGCGCCTGCCGCGCCGCCGCCA
>CAZZVF010000347.1:0-3554 GCA_964657355.1 uncultured Buchnera sp. | reverse complement strand
GGGCCGCTTCAGGTGCAGGTGCTACAACCGGAGCCGGCGGAGCAGGCGGCGGGGGGGGCGCCGGCTGGAACAGCGCGTAACGCAGACCGACGAGACCAGCATAGTTGATCTGGTTGTCGGTCTTGTAGTTGGCGCGGGTCGCAACGCCAGGCGAGAAGAACTGCGCGTGGAAGTTCAGGCTCTCCGGAATGGCGGTGACGCGGCCCTCGGCGGTAAGCGCGAGGCCGGGAACGCCCGGAATGTTGTAGGCGACACCGACAATGCCCTGAGCCGCGAAGTCACCCTTCGTGTTGGTCTCGCGGATGAAGATCGGGTCGCCACCGGTCACGCCACCGAAGCCCGTTGCGCGGCCATTGGAGAACTGAACCTGCTCATAGCCGGCGCCGACACCGACATACGGTGCGAGCGGAAGGCCGAACGGCGACAGGTCGAAGTCATAGAGGACGTTGGCGAAGCCGCCGAACTGCTGTTCGGTGCCATCGGCATGCAGGCTGGCGAAGCTGCGCAGCGCATTACGGCGATAATCGCCCTGCAACTCGATGCGGATGCCATTACCCAGGCCATAACCGATCGCGCCCGAACCGATGACGTCGGTGTCGGTCTTGATGCGGCCGTTGTAGCCAGGCGCAAAGGCGCCGAGTGCCGGCACGTTGAAATTGCGGATGTCCTGGTCCTGCAGGTAGTTCGCACCGACGCCGAGGCTGACATACGGGCCGGTCACCGGCTGCGCCAAGGCAGCAGCGGGCGCTGCAAACATGGTAGCAACCAGAAGCGCATTCCTGAGCTTCATTGTATTCTTCTCCTGTTAAGTCTTCCGCCGAGTGCGCAGTGTTCACAAAGCTGCACGTCAGCCTGTGACGACAACGCTGCATCTATGACGATCGATGTTGCGTTGCGAGCGTTCTGTTGCGGGTCTCACAACCCGTGTTGCCCAATCGCCACAATACTTCAGCACCGGCGCATCCAACTTCGTTGTTGCTCTCCCCTTTGTGATTGTTGTGCGGCAACTCGGAACCCGTTGCTTTGGCTTATTCACGCGCAGCCGCGCCGTTTACTACGTCCAGAAGGCGCATGCTGCACTGCAGCGTAGTGCAGCCATGCAACCTGTGCGTGCCTCGATTTTCTAAGGACGACCGGAAGGAGCTTAACGAAGCGCCATCTTTGCATGAGTGGGGCCCATGAGCGGTGCGCGTAAGGCCTCAGCTAGCCGCAAGGGCTTAGGGTTCCCCGCCCGCAATCGTGCCCATCAGCGTCTCAAGCCGGTCGGCGTCCTGGAAAGGTTTGTCCCATCGCAGCCGCGCCACCCGCGGGAAGCGCAGCGCGACACCGGATTTGTGGCGGGTGGACAGTTGCGCCGCGTCGAACGCGATCTCCAGCACCAGGCCGCGTTCCACTTCGCGCACCGGGCCAAAACTTCGGATGGTGTTGTTACGCACCCATCGGTCCAGCTTCACGAGCTCTTCGTCGGTAAAACCGGAATAGGCTTTGCCGACGGGCACGAGCTCGCCGTCTTCGCGCCAGAGCCCGAACGTGTAGTCGGAGTAGAAGCTGCTGCGCTTTCCGTGGCCGCGCTGCGCGTACATCATGACCGCGTCGATCGTCAGCGGGTCGCGCTTCCACTTCCACCAAAGGCCTTTCGGCCGGCCTGGCACGTAGGGACTGTCGCGCCGCTTCAACATCAGCCCCTCGATGGAAGCGGCGCGGGTGCCGGCACGGATGGTCGCCAGTTCCGCGATGCTGCCGAACGGGATCAGTTCCGAAAGGTCCATACGCGCCGGCCTCTCGCGTTCGTACCAGGACTCGAGCCGGGCGCGCCGCTCCGTGAATGGCAGGCTTCGCAGGTCCTCCGCGCCGTCGAACAGGATGTCGTAGAGCCGCACGGCGAGCGGAAAATCGCGCTGCATCTTGGCCGAGGGCGTCTTGCGGTTCAGCCGCTGCTGCAGCTCGGCGAAGGGTGCGACGGACGCTTCGCGCATGACCAGCAATTCGCCGTCCAGCACTGCCTCGAAATTCATCGCCTGCACAATTTCCGGAAAAGCCGCCGATACGTCGTCCGCACCGCGCGAGTAGATGCGCCGGCCGCCGGGTGTTGCGACGAGCTGCAGGCGGATGCCGTCCCACTTCCACTCGGCGCGGTACTGCTCCGGATCGAGCGCTGCGATGTCGGGCGCCTCGAGCGGATGCGCGAGCATCGGCGGCCGGAACACCGGCGCGTCGGCGGGGTCGGGCCGCGGCGCCCGGCCTTCAAGCCAGGCGAACAACGGCGCGTAAGGCGGCGTCAGGCCATGCCAGACCTCCTCCACATCGTCCGGCACCACCTTCTGGCCGCACGCCGCCGCGTAATCGGCCAAGGCTGTCTTGGCCAGGCGAGCCGATGCGCCGACACGCAGGCTGCCGGTGATGAGCTTGAGCAGCGCGTAGCGCACGGCGGGGCCCGAGATATCCAGCCAGCCGGAAAGCAGCTCCGGCAGTTCCGATTTAGGCCTGTTCGCGAGTGCCGCCACGATTTCGGTCAGTGCGGGGGGAACGCTCTCGTCACGTGCCGGCCAGATCAGGCTGACGGTTTCCGCGAGGTCGCCGACAAAATCGTATGACAGAGATAGAAGGAGGGGATCGACGCGCGCTTCGGCGACCTGGCGGATCAGGCCCGCCTTGGCCGCTTTGAAGGACAGTTCGCCGGTCAGCGCCGCCAGCGCCCAGCCGCGGTCCGGGTCCGCCTCGGTCTCGAAGAAGCGCCGCATGAGTGCGATCTTGGCCAGCCGCGCCGGCGTGAGCGTCAGCCGGTCGATCAGTTCAGCAAAAGCAATCACGCCGCTTCCTCGTCGATGGCGTCGCCGTAGCCGACCAGGCGCAGGGCTCGGCCGCGCAGGCCGCGGGCGTTGGCGGCGTGAACCAGTGCCTCCTCCGAGCCGTGCGTCACCCAGATCTCGGGCGCCCCCACGTCATCCAATGTCTGCAGCAGTTCCGGCCAGTCGGCGTGATCGGAAATCACCAGCGGCAGCTCGACGCCGCGCGCCCGGGCGCGCTGGCGCACGCGCATCCAGCCGGAGGCGAGGCAGGCGACCGGTTCGGCAAGCCTGCGCGCCCAACGGTCGGCAATGGCCGAGGGCGGGGCGAGCACGACGGCGCCGGCAAGCTCGCTCTTGGCGGCGACCGTGGCGGGCCGCAGCTCACCGAGTCTTACGCCCAGCCGCTCGTAGGCTTCGCAGACAGGCATCAGGGCGCCGTGCAGGTAGATCGGGCGATCCCAGCCCGCCTCGCGCAGGACCGCGATCAGCCGCTGGCACTTGCCCAACGCGTAGCAGCCGACGACATGCGTGCGCTCCGGAAACAGCCCCACACTGTCGAGCAGCTTCCGCGCCTCGCCCGGTGCCGGTGGGTGCACGAACACCGGTAGTCCGAAGGTCGCCTCGGTAACGAAGACGTCGCAGGGGATCGGCACGAACGGTGCGCAGGTCGGATCGGCCGCGCGCTTGTAGTCGCCGCTGACCACAGCGCGGCCGCCTTCCCACTCCATCGCGACCTGCGCGCTGCCGAGCACGTGGCCGGCCGGT
>CAZZVF010000346.1:0-3589 GCA_964657355.1 uncultured Buchnera sp. | reverse complement strand
CATGCCAGGAATCAACGTTCCCGAGCATGCCGCAGCCGGCCCGGCTACGTCTGCGACCGAACAAGCACCTGCCGCCCTGGCCGCGCGGGACCGGTCTCAGCAGGCCAGCCTGCGCGGCTGGTCGCCGGTCAAGCCGCGACGGCTCAAGCGGCGCCGACTTGCCGTTCGGCTGGCGAAATATGTTCTGCCGCTGTTCGCCCTGGTGCTGCTCTCGAGCATCGCCCTGTGGCCGGAGCTTAGCCGGACGTTCGATCGTAGCCGCGTCACCTGGCGCAGGTTGACGGCCATCAACAACAACACCGGCCAGATGATGCACCCGCGCTATCACGGCCTCGATGGACGTGACCGGCCCTATACCGTTTCGGCTGCCACCGCGGAGCGTGCCGGTCCCGAGCGTGTCAACCTCGCGGCGCCGATAGGCGACGTCACCTTGGCAAACGGCACCTGGCTTAACGTACGAGCCGACAAGGGTGTGTTCCTACAGCACAAGAACCTGCTCGACCTGGCGGACGCAGTCACCCTCTATCGCCAGGACGGCACCACGATGACGTCGGACACTGCGACCCTTGACCTCAAACAGGGGGCGGCCGCAAGCAGCGACTTCACCCATGCTGAAGGTCCCTTTGGCACGCTCGACGCGCAGGGCTTCACATTGGTCGACAAGGGTGCGGTGATCCAGTTCCACGGACCCGCTCATCTCGTCCTGAATGGTCACTAGCATGCGTCGTCTTCTTTTAACCGTCGCGGGCCTTGCGGCTTTCGAAGCCGGGCCGCAAGCGCTCCATGCTCAACCGATCGACCTTTCGCACGGCGGCCCGGTCGACGTGACCGCTGCGGGCGGCATCGATTGGGACCAGAACGCCAAGACCGTGACGGCGCACGAGGATGCCCGCGCCATCCGGGGTACCGCCACCGTGACTGCCGACCGGCTGATCGCCCACTACCGCAAGAAAGCCCCGGCACCCGGCGCAGCGGCTCCTCCACCGCCCCCTGTGACCCCGGTCGCCGACGGTGCAGCGCCCGCTGCGACAGAGGGCGATACCGGCGGCAACGAGATCTATCGCCTGGAGGCCGAGGGCAACGTCCACATCTTCACAGCCACTGATCAGGCGTGGGGCGATCACGGCATCTATGACATCGACCAGGCGGTCATGGTGCTCACCGGCCACGCGCTGAAGCTCACCACGCCGCAGGACTTGATGACGGCGCGGGACGCGATGGAATACTGGTCCGTCAAGCACATGGCCGTCGGTCGCGGCGACGCCACAGTCACCAGCAATGACGGCCGCCGGATCGTGGCCGACACGCTGGTTGGCTACACGGTCGATCCGAACGCGCCCGGTCAGAAGGGCAAGGCTGCCCCTCCGCCGCCGCCGAAAGCCAAGCCGGCCAAGCTGGACGACTCCCTCGGTGCTTCTGGCAAGCTCCAGCGCGTTGAGGCGTTCGGTCACGTGCAGGTCCGCACGGCAACCGAGATCGTGACCGGCGACCGCGGCGTCTATGTGCCGGATACCGGTCTCGCCCGCGTCGTGGGCCACGTGCACATCACGCGCGGCGAGAACCAGCTGAACGGCGCGGCAGCAATCGTGAACATGAAAACCGGCCTTGCTACACTGACGCAGGCTCCAGGGGGCCGCGTGGAAGGCTTGGTTGTGCCGAACGGATCGGGCGATGCCACCAGCGCCGGCGGCAACGGCAAGGCCGCCTCAGCCACCGGATCGAAAGCTGCGAAAACGCCGAATCAAAAGGGGAAACAATGAGCAGGACCACCCAAGCCCCGGAATCGCTTCGCGTTGTCCAGGGCAGCGGCGGCCTCGTGGCGAGCGGCGTCGGCAAGACCTACAAGAAGCGGCCCGTCGTGCGGAACGTGTCCGTGCAGGTACGCCGGGGCGAGGCCGTCGGCCTGCTGGGACCCAACGGCGCCGGCAAAACCACCACATTCTACATGATCACCGGGCTCGTGCGGCCGGATACCGGGTCCATCACGCTCGACGGGCAGGACATCACTATGCTGCCGATGTACCGGCGGGCGCGCATGGGCATCGGCTACCTGCCCCAGGAAGCCAGCGTCTTCCGCGGCCTGAACGTCGAACAGAACATCATGGCAGCGCTCGAAGTCATCGAGCCCGACCAGGACAAACGCAACCTCGCCTGCGACTCCCTGCTCGCCGAATTCGGCATCGGCCACCTGCGACGCACTCCGGCACTGGCGCTCTCCGGCGGCGAACGGCGCCGCGTTGAAATCGCCCGCTGCCTGGCGACGCAGCCGAGCTACATCCTGCTCGACGAACCGCTCGCCGGCATCGACCCGATTGCAGTCGGCGAAATCCGCGATCTTGTGCGGCACCTGAAGCATCGCGGCCTGGGTGTGCTCATTACCGACCATAACGTGCGCGAAACTCTCGAGATCATCGACCGGGCCTACATAATGCACGACGGGCAGGTGCTGATGGAGGGCGCCCCACAGGAGGTGGTGGCTCACGCCGACGTGCGGCGCGTCTATCTCGGCGAGCGCTTCTCGCTGTAGCGCGACACCGCACGGCAACCATGGGAATCGACCAGCCTGCAGGGCCGTTCAGGTTGGTTCAGCCGAAAACAGCAGCTTCAGGGTTTCAAAATACGACCTGCGCCGCGCAATGGCGCGGTGAGTTTCCAGGAAGTCGATCGGCGCAGGCAACTGACTTCCTGCTCGAGTTGCGCAATCCGGTCGCGCATCGCCGCGGCTTGCGCAGGCTCTTGCAGGTTGGAAGGCAGGGTCGGCGCCGGTTTACGACCGGCTGATGAATCGACGGCGCCGAACAACGCGGCGTCTCCGGTGATGCTGTGGGCTGGGGTGCGAAGCTCGCCCACCTCCATGGCTATGATGCTGTCGTAGAAATGGATCGACGTCGTGCGATCGCCCAGCGCACTGCGCGGCAGTTCACCACCGGTGTAGTGAGCGTGCATGTCGTCCACGTACGACTTGGCTTTCTCGATGAAGGACTCCGGGTGCTTGAGCCCTGCCCCATGATCCGGCCAGTAGGCCGCGTGCAGATCCTCCACGAGGTAGACACCATTCTTCGCAACGACGGGGTAGAACACGTCGAATGTGGTGTTGATATGCTGCTGGATATGGCTGCCATCGTCGATGACGATATCGGGCGATCCGAATTCTTCCAGCACTGATCGTAGAAAGCTTGCATCCGCCTGGCTACCGATACGGATGTGGATTTGGTCCTCCGCCTCGTACTGCGTGCAGACCGGCTCGATGTCGATACCGACAACGATAGCGAATGGGCCAAGATAGCGTCGCCACATCTGCAGCGACCCGCCTTCGCCGAGCCCTACTTCAATGATGGTGACATGCCGGTTGCGGAAGCGCTCCAGATGACGCTCGTAGACAGGGAAATACTGATGCCATTTGTGCGAACGACGATGGTCGTTCCTCAGGAAGTCACCAAACATCGTCATGTCAGCACCAATCGATCCACTGTGACAGCACGGCGCAAGCGACCCTTCAGAAAGGGTTGAGGCCGGCCTCTCTTCATTGAAGTTGGGTAAGCTTCAGGCGTGCGCTGCCCAGGAAAGCACCGGCCACATCAAAGCACCG
>CAZZVF010000345.1:0-3610 GCA_964657355.1 uncultured Buchnera sp. | reverse complement strand
AGTGCGGTAGCGGCAATCATCGCGTCGCGCTCGGGCTGGCGGTCAGGAACATGGAGCGTCGCACACCGGCGGGCGACGGCGACATCGACAGGAAAGATGCGACCGGCAAAATCGGGCAAGACAAGCTCTTCGAACCATGTGCGCAGGATCGTGGCTTGGGATGGATCGCGGCGCTCAATCAGCAATATGCCGCGTTCGATCTCTAAGGCGTGTGGACATTAGGGGATTTCCTTTTGGCGACAAATCGGATTCAAGACTGGCGAAGGGAGCGCCAGCTTGGAACGACACGGATTGAGCGATGAGCAGTGGGAACGGGTTTGGCCTGTGCTTCCCGGTAAAGTTGGGGATCGAGGCCGTTCGGCCGCAGACAACCGGAAATTCCTGGACGCGGTCTTGTGGATTGCCGGGACTGGAGCGCCATGGCGAGACTTGCCGGAGCATTTCGGCAACTGGAACTCCAACTTTCGGCGATTCCGACGTTGGGCGGTGAATGGAGTCTTCGACATGCTGTTTGAGCGATTATCAGGCGACCGCGACTTTGAGTATGCCATGATCGACGGCACGATCGTCCGGGTCCACCAGCAGGGCACCGGCGCAAGGGGGGGACTCATCGTCAGGCGATCGGACGATCGCGGGGCGGCCTGACTACGAAGATCGTCGCGCTGGTGGATGCACTGGGAAACCTGGCACGTTTCGTCTTGCTGCCTGGGCAAACCCACGACCTCATCGGGGTGAAACCGCTGATCCAGGACATCGAATTCGACATGTTCCTTGGCGACAAGGCCTTCGACGCTGACTGGTTGCGTGCCGAACTGAACGAAAGGGGCGCCGTAGTGGTGATCCCGCCCAAATCTAACCGAAAACAAAAGATCGATTGCGACTTCCATGCCTATCGCTGGAGGCACTTGGTCGAGAACTTCTTCTGCAGCCTGAAAACATTCCGGCGTATCGCTACAAGATACGAGAAAACAGACGAGAGCTATCGCGCCATGATCAACCTCGCGGCATTGAAAATCGCAATGCGCTAAATGTCCACACGCCTTAATAGTGTGGCGCCTCAACGATACTAGGTCTGATTGTTGATTGTCGCTGAGAGCTGACCCGGGAGGTGCGGATTTATCGCTGAGAAGTGACCCATGTTTTGATCTGTCCCTGGCTGCTGGTCGGGGGATTCGGAGTGATCGACATGGCGTTATTGAGTGTGATCCGTCGCTGGCATCTGCGTGACGGGATATCGATTCGAGAGATTGCGAAGCGGACCCGGCTGTCGCGCAACACCATCCGCAAGTATTTGCGCGCCGGCGCGGTGGAGCCGAAGTTCAAAGTTCCGGAGCGGCCCAGCAAGTTGGATCCGTTTGCGGAGAAGCTGTCGGGGTGGCTGAAGATCGAGGCTGGCAAGTCGCGCAAGCAGAAACGCACGGCCAAGCAGATGCATACCGATCTCGTAGCCCTTGGCTATGAAGGCTCCTATTGTCGCGTCGCTGTATTCGTGCGGGCCTGGAAGGCGGATCGTCAACTTGAAGCGCAGACTAGCGGGCGTGGCACGTTCGTGCCTCTGATCTTTGCGCCGGGCGACGCCTTCCAGTTCGACTGGAGCGAGGACTGGGCGTTGATCGGCGGCGAGCGGGTCAAGCTGCAAGCGGCACATACCAAGCTCTCGCACAGCCGGGCATTTATTGTACGGGCCTATCCGCTCCAGACCCATGAGATGCTGTTCGACGCGCTGACTCAGGCGTTCCGTGTGCTGGGTGGAGTGCCGGCGCGCGGGATCTTCGATAATATGAAGACCGCGGTCGATCGCATCGGGAAGGGCAAGGCGCGGGAGGTCAACGCTCGGTTCGCTGCAATGGCCAGCCATTACCTGTTTGAGCCCGAGTTCTGCAACCCGGCCTCGGGCTGGGAGAAGGGCCAGGTGGAGAAGAACGTCCAGGATGCGCGGCGCCGGCTATGGCAACAGATGCCCAGCTTCCCCGATCTGGACGTACTCAATGATTGGCTCGAGCGGCGCTGCATCGAGCAGTGGAGCGAGATCCAGCACGGCGCGCTGCCTGGCACCGTTGCCGAGGTGCATGCCGAGGAAGTAACCAGCCTGATGCCGCTGGGACGCCCCTTCGATGGCTTCGTCGAGCACACCACACGGGTATCGCCGACCTGCCTCGTGAACTTCGAACGCAACCGCTACAGCGTGCCCGCGTCGTTCGCCAACCGCCCTGTAAGCTTGCGGATATACCCCAAGCAGATCGTCATCGCCGCGGAGGGGCAGATCCTGTGCGAGCATGCTCGGATCGTCGATCGATCCCATCGTCCGGGAAAGACCGTCTACAACTGGCGACATTATCTCGCGCTGATCCAGCGCAAGCCCGGAGCTTTACGTAATGGCGCTCCGTTCACCGAGATGCCGGAAGGCTTCCGGCGCCTGCAAGGCCATCTGCTCAAGCGCGCCGGCGGCGACCGGGAGATGGTGGAGATCCTGGCACTGGTCCTGCAGCATGATGAGCAGGCGGTACTGTGTGCCGTCGAGCTGGCGCTCGACGCGGGCGTCCCCACCAAGACCCATGTCCTCAACATCCTGCACCGGCTGATCGACGGCAAAGAGGATAGCGTCGCCGGGATCGACGCGCCACAGGCGCTGCGCCTAGCCCGCGAACCACAGCCTAATGTCGAACGCTACGACGCGCTCCTCGGTAAGGATCTGCGCCATGCGTCATGATCCCGCTAGCGCCGCCGTCGTGGTCATGCTGCGCGGTCTGAAGATGTACGGCATGGCCCAGGCGGTCAGCGATCTCGTCGAGCAAGGCGCGCCCGCGTTCGATGCCGCCGTGCCGATCCTCTCCCAACTGCTCAAAGCCGAGGTCGCCGAACGGGAAGTCAGGTCGATCGCTTACCAGATCAAGGCCGCCCGCTTCCCCGCATACAAGGATGTGGCCGGCTTCGACTTTGCCTCCAGTGAGATCAATGAGGCCATGGTCCGCCAGCTGCACCGCGGCGAGTTCATGGCCGACGCCGACAATATCGTGCTGATCGGCGGTCCCGGTACCGGCAAGACGCACGTTGCAACGGCGCTCGGTGTCCAGGCGGTCGAGCACCACCGCAAGAAGGTGCGGTTCTTCTCCACCGTCGATCTGGTGAACGCGCTCGAGCAGGAAAAAACCATGAACAAGGCGGGCCAGCTCGCCGAACGGTTGCTCCGGCTCGATCTCGTGATCCTCGACGAACTGGGCTACCTGCCGTTCAGCTCGTCAGGCGGCGCCATGCTGTTCCACCTGCTCAGCAAGCTCTACGAGCGCACCAGCGTCGTCATCACCACCAACCTCAGCTTCAGCGAATGGGCGGGTGTGTTCGGGGATGCCAAGATGACGACGGCCCTGTTGGATCGCCTCACCCACCACTGCCACATCCTCGAAACCGGCAATGACAGCTTCAGGTTCAGGGCCAGTGCCGCCACCGGCAAACCGCGAAAGGAGAAAAACCGTGACTTGACCGAAACCTCACCAAGCGTGACATAACTACCGCGACCGGGTCACCTCTCGACAAGAATCCCGGGTCAACTCTCAGCGACAATCAACAGGCGGCCCTCAGGACGCAATCGCCGGATAGGGTCAGCATCTCG